>DATMOE010000243.1:0-4589 GCA_035568435.1 Herbaspirillum sp.
CGGCAAACAGGGTGTGCGGCGTAATGGTGACTTCGGCGTGCAAACGGTCTGTATCGGCCGCCACCACCCGGTCCAGCAGCAGCATGCTGGCCGAATGCGGCAGCAGGCTGGCGATGGGGGGGATGGTTGCGCTCGTTGTGCTTGGCCGATTCATTACTGTCTTCCAAAAATCAATGCCGCGTTGGTGCCGCCGAAGGCAAATGAATTGCTCAATAGCCGGCGTAGCGGACGCCCCAGTGTTTGCTGCAGCCCGGCCAGTTGCAATGGCGGCAGCGCCGCATCCGGCACGCCATCCCACACATGCGGTGGCAACCTGCCTTGCGGATTGTTATCTTGCATCGCCAGCCAGCAGAGACCAGCTTCAACCGCACTGGCCGCACCCAGCGCGTGGCCGGTCAGAGGCTTGGTCGAACTGACGGCAACCCGCTCGCCGAACAGCGCATTGACGACCAGGCTTTCCATGGCATCGTTTTGCAGTGTTGCCGTGCCGTGCAGATTGATGTAATCGATATCGTCCGGCTTGAGGCCGGCGCGTTGCAGCGCTTGCTGTATCGACAGCGTGGCGCCGTGCCCGCTCGGGTCCGGCGCAGAAATATGATGCGCATCCGAGGATTCGCCCCAGCCGATCAATGACACGGTGGCTTCGTCGCGGCTCATCAGGAACAGCGCCGCGCCTTCGCCGATGTTGATGCCGTTGCGATTGGCGCTGAACGGTTGGCAGCGGGTTTGGCTGACCGAGTCCAGCGCGGCAAAGCCGGCCAGGGTAAAGCCGCATAAGGTATCGACGCCGCCGGTAATGACCGCATCGCATAAACCCATATTGAGCAGGCGCGCTGCGCTGGCCATGGCCTTGGCGCTGGAGGCGCAGGCGCTGGAATGGGTATAGGCCGGGCCGCCGATGTTGAGCGCTGCAGATAGTGCCGCCGCTGGCGAACCCAGCTCCTGTTGCTGGTAATGGAAGTGTGGCGGCAGGCTGCCGTCATGCTGATATTGATGCAGCGCCGCTTGGCCCTCGGCGATACCGGAGGTACTGGTGCCGACGACCACGCCGACGCGTGCCGCGCCGTAACGTGCAATGGCGGCATCGACCGCCGGCCGGATTTGCGCCAGCGCCGCCAGCGCCAGTTGATTGTTGCGGCTGCGCTCGCGCAAGGGCAGATGCGCCACGCTCGGCAGTTCGGCATCGACAGCGCCGATCGGCAATGCCAGATCGGGTAGATAGCGCGTATCTGTTTGCAGGGCGCTACGGCCGGCGAACATGGACGCCGCAATAACCTCGTGTGTGGCGCCGAGAGGGCACAGCATGCCGAGCTGGTTCAGATAAATCATGATCCTCCGTTGGCATTGACATCGGCAGACGTAATCGTCAGCCGGTAGTGATAGCGCAGATTGTTTAGCACGACTTGCGCGCCCCAGCGTTGCGGGCCGGCGTAGTCGATCACCATGATCGGTTGTGCTTCGAACGACAGGGTGCGTTGCCAGTGTGCGCTTGGTGCGCTGGGCGCGTTGTCCTGCAAATCCCAACCGCTAGGCAGCGCTGCGCGGATCGCGGCGGCAGGCCATAAGGTTAGCTGCATATCTTCCAGCACGTCTTCGCCGCGCACTTGCGCCGGCAGCATGACATGACGCCAGGTCTTCAATTCGTGGCCGTCGTATTGCAGCGTCATGACACGTTGACCGAAGGCCAGACCGACCAGCGTCAATTGATCCGCATCGATTTCCAGCGCGGTATCGAGCTCATCGATGCGACCGGCGCGTTCCACTTTCAAATGTTGCTGCAGGCTGAGCGTTTGCCCCAGCGAAGCCGGCGACAGCTTCAGCCCCAATCTGGCCGGTAGCGATGCGGATTGGTTGGCGGCGGTTGGCGCAGTGCTGCATCCGGCCAGCGCCAGCAGCAGTACTGACAGCAGCACCGGCAAACCACGGCGCAGGGTATTTATTGCGGCTTGCATAGTGTCTCCAACGCGGCCAAGCGACGCTGGCTTTCTTTGACATAGGGATTGCTTTCATCCCAGGCATAACCGGCCAAGATGGATGAAATCATACGGCGAATATCGGCTTGTTGCGGTTCATGAAAAATAATGTCCTGAAAGCCGCCCCCATACCAGGATTGGACAAAGGTGCGGAAGGTGTCGACGCCTTTTTTGAGCGGCACGGCAAAATCGGCAGCCCAATCCGGTGCGTCACCATCCAGTTGACGCAGCAGGCAGGCCACCGCCAGACTGGCCGATTTTACCGCGATGGTCACGCCGGATGAAAATACCGGATCGAGAAACTCGCCGGCATTGCCCAGCAAGGCATAATTTTTGCCCCACAATTGTTTGACATTCGAGGCGTAGCCGACAATCTGGCGCGCCGGGGTATCCCATTTGGCGTTAGCCAGCAGCCGCTGCTGCGTGGGCTCGGCACGGACCAGCGCTTGCAGCCGCTCGGTTTCCGAGCCTGGATACTGCGCCAGAAAAGCCTGCTCCGCGACCACGCCGATGGAGCAGCGGCCACCCGCGAACGGGATCAGCCAGTACCAGACATCGCAGTGATCGGGATGGACGCAGACGCGGATTTTGTTGCGATCGAATTGCGGATCGGTAATGCCGTCTTCGATGTGCGTAAAAATCGCGCCGCGCACCGGGAAATCGGATGGCTGTTCCAGATCCAGCAGGCGCGGCAGCACGCGCCCGAAACCGCTGGCGTCGAGCACGAAACGGGCCTCGATTCGATAGGTCTGGCCCTCTGGATGCGCCACAGTCAGTTGCGCATGGTCGCCGGAAAAATCGGCCGCCAGCACTTGATGCCGGTAGCGCACATCGGCGCCTTGGCGCGCCGCTTCGGTTGCCAGCACCAGATCGAAAGAGGCGCGCTGCACCTGATAGGTGGTGCCCCAGCCAGTCGAATGCTTGTCGCGGAAATCGAATGCCGTGTAGCGATCGCCGCGCACGAAGGCCGCGCCGTTCTTGTACTGAAAGCCCGCTTCGACCACCGCCTGCAACATGCCGGCCTGTTCGATGTATTGCATGCTTTGCGGCAGCAGGCTTTCGCCGATCGAGAAGCGCGGGAATTGCTCGCGCTCAAGCACAATGACATGCCGGCCCTGTTGCCGTAGCAGTGCCGCGGCTACGGCCCCGGCCGGACCTGCGCCGATGATGACGACTTCGCACTGTTCAATCCGCTGTTCAATCATTTTTTTTCTCGATTCTTGTAAGTGTTGTAGTCGTTTGTGCAGTACAGGGAGAAAGCAGCCAGACGATGGCCATGCCAATCAGCATGGTCAGGCCGAAGGCGTGCAGCGGCGGCGTTTGGCTCAAGGCCAGCAGACCAAACGCCAATAGTGCACTGACTGCCGAGAGACCCACGGCGAGCCAGGCAAAACGATCCTGTCGATTCGGTTCTTCGCGCAGGAAAATACCGTAATCGACGCCGAGGCCGAGGATCAGCATCAGCGCCAACACATGAAATAGTTGCAGCGGCAGACCGAGCCAGCCAAGCGCGGCCAGCGTGGCAATACTGGCCGCCGCCGGCGCCAGCAATATGCGCCATGCCGACAGCCGATAGCGCCAGAACAGCAGCGCGAAGATCGCCAGATACGCCCCCGCGGCGACCCAGCTCATATAGCGACGGTAGCTGCCTAGCACAGCGGAAACTTCGCCGACTTTATCGACCCATTGCACTTCTTGCCGTGGATCGGCGGCTTGCGCCAGCAGTGGCAGATTGGCGTAATTATTGACCCCGCGCAGCGCCACGATGCTGGCGTATCTGGCGCGGCCCGATTGGTCGGCGATCTGCCCCAGCCATAAATAGCGCGAGGGTTCGCCGGCGGGCGTGTGCAGAAAAGCGTCCGGCGTCAGGATGGTTTGCGGGGCGGCGATGCCGGTTTTCATTTTGGCGATCCAAGCGGCGTCTTCGCCGATCTGCTGCGCGATGGCCGGCAAGGGGCCGTCGGCAGCCAGTAAGGCGCTTTGCGCCAATTGTTGATTTTCCCGTTGCCGCTTGGCCGATGGCGACCAGCTTGAAATGGCCTGATAACCGCTGATGACTTTGCGCTCGATCAGTGGCTGCAGGCGGGTTTGCAGCGCTTCTTCACGCTGCAGCAATTGTTCGGTGGTGTCGGCGCGGATCAGGTAAAACTGCACCGGCGTCGGGGCGTCCAGCAGACGGCTTAATTTGAGCTGATCGGCCAGCAGATTGGGCGGTGTTTTTTGCAGCGAACGGATATCGTCGCTCACTTGCAGGCGGGCGATGCCGAGCGCTGCCAGCAGAATAAAGAGCGCCGTCACAGCGTAACCGGCGAGATTGCCGCGCAACAACGGCCAGCGCGCCCGGCTGGCGCCGAACGCCAGTGCCGCCGTGCTGGCGCGCAGCTTGCCGCTGTTGGTAAAAATCGGGAACCAGCACAGCACGGTCAGCCACGCAAAGATCAGCCCCAGTGCCGAAAAGACCGCCATCTGACGCAAACCCGGGAAGGGCGTCAGCGCCAGTCCCAGATAGCCGATCAAGGCGGCGGCCAAGGTCAGGCACAGGCCGGGCCATATCTTGCGCAATAAATTACGCGGGCCGATGTCTTGTTGGTCTGCGCGCAGGCGGCAGCATAAAAA
>DATMOE010000244.1:0-5358 GCA_035568435.1 Herbaspirillum sp.
AGCCACGGCGGATTACACACAATCAGCGCAGCACGGCCCGGCGGAAACAGATCGGCCTGTAATAACTCGACCTGCGCCAACCCCAAACGCGTGAGATTTTCGCGCGCGCATGCCAGCGCGCGAGGGTCTTGATCGGTTGCAATAATTTTGGCGATACCGCGGCGCGCCAGCACGGCTGCCAGCACCCCGGTGCCGGTGCCGATATCGAAGGCCAAGGCATGCGCGCCGGCCGGCAGCGGCACGCTCGCCATCAGATCCACATACTCTGAACGCACCGGCGCAAACACGCCGTAATGCGGATGAATTTTTTCACCCAGGGCCGCTACCGGTATGCCATTTTTGCGCCACTCGAAAGCGCCGATCAAACCCAGCAGTTCGCGCATCGATGCCACATACGGCTCGCTGGCCGCACCGTAAGCATCGCTGCAAGCCTGCCGCACATCCGGTGCGCGCCGCAACGGCACGCCATGATCGCTATCGTGCGGCAACAGCAGCATGCCGAGTATGCGGGCACGTTGCGACTGCGCCTGCCGATGTAAATGAAAAGGCTGCGCCGCAATCGTATTGATCGGTGTAGCGGCGGTCTTTTTAAGCCGCGCGCGTTTTACCGGCGCAGGGCGGTCGATACGGCGCGCCAAGGCCTGCAATAATTGACGGGCATTCTGAAAATCGCCGCGCCATAACAAGCCGACACCTTCGCAAGCCAATCGGTAGGCGCTATCGGCATCCATGCGGTCATCGGCAATCTGGACCCGCTTCGGCGCAGGCGCGCCACTTTCCGAACGCCAACGCGCAGAGCATGGCTGCTCATCTTCAATCCAGTGAATGTGCTGCTCGTCCGGCATCATTTACCGCGCTTATGAAAAGCGTCAGGCCGCGATTTATTTTTCTGCGCAAAAATGGTTTTTGCATCCTGTTCGGCGCGTTCCTGGGTGCGCATGGCCGGGTCGTCGTCGTGCAAAGAAAAGAATTCTTCCGCCTGCGCGCGCATCACATACTTGATTGCAGCGGCATCGCTCAATTTATAAAGCTCGGTCAATAAAGTGGTGACCTCATCCAAATACTCTTCATACGTCATTTTTTGCCCCGATCGTCTGCTATACAGCAAAGGCGCAGAGCTTACCCGAACTGTGCGGATTTTGCCCCGAATTCGCAAAAATGGCCTGCAACGATCACAGACCCCTACAGCCAAATGAGCCGTTTTCCTACAGTATGCCATCCGAATTTCGTGGAACATTAAGGACACAACCGTACCTAACGGACGTAAGAATTATATTTGTTCACTACAAAGGAAGACCTATGTTAATCCGCAAAACGGTATTCGCTACTGCTGTCGTATTGGCCGCTCTGGCCGGATGTAAGAAAAACGATGCCACCCCTCCAGCACCAACGACCAGCACACCGAGCGATTCAGCGCCTGTCAGCACAGCGCCAGCAACACCATCGGCACCACCAGCCACCGATTCATCATCGTCTGCCGCGCCGATGTCGCCTAGCGCTACCCCTTCAAACGCACCAACCGGCGGCATGGGTACCAGCCCAACCCCAAGCGGTAGCGAGAGCGGCAGTTCGACCGGCACCAGCAAGTAAGTAAATAAGCGTAAAACGACCAAGCAAAAAGCCCGAAAGTACGCTTTCGGGCTTTTTGCTTGCGCGCAGAATTTATGAGAAAGAAAACCGCAAGAAAGCCGAAAATCAGAGCTGATCGATACCGGCCAACGGATCTTCCGTACCATCCGGCTCAAGTAGCGGGGCCGCTTGTTTTTTGGATTTAACCGCATCGAAATTGTCGATGCCGGTTCCCATATCGCGTTGCAACTGACGATTCAAAAGAGCGCCGTCATCATTGTCGATGAAATTATCGTCACGCGTTTCCGGCGCGCGACCGCTCATATCGCCGCCGACCTGCTGATCGCGCACGTGACTGCTGGTGAACACAATCGGATTGCCCGCAGGATCGTAATGCACCTCTCGCGGCGTGTGCACGGCGCCGGTCTTGATGCCGCCGCCATGCGTAGGCGCTACTGGCTTTTGGGCCGGATCGCGCGTGGCGGGCACGGTGTCGGAAGGATGCGAAGCGCATAACATGGTCTGCTCTCCAACGCACACTTACTTGTCAAGTCGAAAACCTACTTTCAGGGTTGCCTGGTAGTGCCCGATTTTGCCGTCGGTGATACGACCCGACTGCCTTACCATCTCGTACCAATCGATATGGCGCAGCGATTTTCCGGCTTCGGCAATCGCGTTTTTAATGGCCTCGTCAGAGCTGGTTTCAGATGTGCCGACTATTTCAATTACCTTATAAGTATGATTATTCATGGCTGTCGATCATGTAAGGAGTAAACCTTCACTATAGGCAGCGCAGACATGGCGCTCCATCGGACAAGCACGTATTGAAGAGTAGGAATTAGCGAAGACCGCGAGCCGTCGGCATTGACCGCTTCCCCATGCGTTCGAGAGTCCGCTTTTAGGACCAATCTTATGGCTATGGCTTACCGCGCAACCTAAAATCCAGCTAATCGTCATGCCAGGAAAGCCAATGGGATGCGGGTATCAACGCCGTTTAATTAAATTGAAAGTCGTCTTCGCCGCTATGCAGGGCAGCTTTCGACAATTGCTTGGGAGCAATGCATATGTGTCTCGTTCCAGTCCGTAGAGGAAGTTCTGTCAACCTTGGCGGGGCCGCCAATTCTGAAGTCAAGCCGCGCCTCTCACGCTCGCGAAGCATGGGGGACGTAAGCGTCGTCTCGCCCGACACGCAGTCCCTCGCAATTTTTGTGCGTAAGGAGGCAGCCACAGAGCCTTTGCAGTCGGACCAAGAGCCTGTACCCACACAACCGCAGAAGACCAAAGAACTTCGGACGTATTTGCGGCGTGCATCCGCGAAGCCTCCTCTGATCAAGTCAAAACCCCGATGGAATGCTTCACCCGCGAAACCTTCGGCACCGGCCTGGGCGAGGCGTCCGTCGAACTCGAAGCAAAGCGAAAAATTCCAGCCACCGCCCAAATACGAAACATCGCTACGGCCTTTTCTGAATGAAGTGATGCCTCTGAAGACAGAAATCGTAACGAACTCAATGAAGACTATAGTGCTGCGTGAAAAGACAGAGGAACAATTGGCGAAATTGGAGAAGATAAAGAAAGATGCATTTGAAAGGCGGAGTGCATTTAGGGTGAAGCGGCTGACAGAACAGTTAGAACAGTTAGAACGCGACCCTGATTTTTTCAAAAAGAAATCGTCGAAAAGGGAATTTTTCGCATGTTGGCTGCAGCCCGAAACTCCGGTGAAGCCGACAGAAAACGCAGCGCTGAAAAGAAATGAAATAGCAGAGTCATTGACGCAGACGCCGATCGCCAAACCGCTTACTGCACGTGTTACGCCAGCGGTGACCTATCCGGCTAAGCCGCTAATAATGGCAGCGGCGCCGCCGGAAAATGAAATGCCAGCGTCATCGGCGCAGGCATTCGTTCCGGCCTCCAATAATTTAGTGACCGGTAACGTTGGTGCTCAACCGCGACCATATACGATAAATTTGGAGACCAGCAGACCATATACCTTAGATTTGGAGGCCTTCAAGCAGCTCGATTTAGATCCAAAGATACTTTCCCGGGATTTCGGCGTATCAAAAGAAAGGCCTGCCAAGGCGAGTTCACGCCTGGAAAAACCTCATCAGGAAAATATGTTACGAGAAACGCAGGCTGGCAATTCAAAGCAAAGGTTGCTTGCGCCGGAAACACCGCAGTTGTTGGTGAAAACATCAGCGGTGACCTATTCGGCTAAACCGGTAATGGCAGTAGCAGCGGCGCAGACACGGATTAAGTCAGCAGGATATTCGCGTATTGAAGAAACCAAAAAACCAATTACAACCGGTGCCCTCCGTAACGTCCCCACACTAATCGCGATGTGGGAAGACAAAGCACGCGAGAATGCACTGAAGCGATAATTGTTTTTGTTTATTTTTCGCCGGTATTAACGGCGCGGCGAGCGTTCGCGTCTTTTTCGGCTTGGTGCTCGAAGCTGGTTTTTGGGTCGCAGGCGGACAAAACGAAAATGAATAATAAAGATAATACTGCGGTGACGGTACGCATGACGGGCTTCCCCTGAACCGATGATCGATGTTGTCAAAACCGGATGATTCATCTCTCGTTATCCGGGCTTCACAGATCCGCCTGAACATACCGGATTTGGCGGCGTCTGCTGAGGCGGGATATTACACCTGTCTTCGATTTTCGTGCCTTGTTTTGCGTCAAATCAGCCGCAATTTCAAGAGCCGAATCGCCGCATAAAGCCAAACGTTACAAGATCGTCATCATTTTTACTTCTGAAGGTCACGACACGCGCGAAAGTCGTAAATACTTTCCATTCCTTACCGATATTCCGATCGATCTGTATCGAGAAAAGACCATTCACCGTACTGCCGCCGGTGTCCAGTTTATTCTTTGCAAAATAAGGACCCGCGCCGGCACTGATGGACCAGTTCTGGCTGAACGGCTGCACGTACCAGGCTTGGGTCGCGATGCCATGCCGATTGACCCGCACGCCATCGTCACCCTCTTCCACACCGGACAAGGAGATCGCAAATTGCCCATAATATTGCTTGGCCTCCAGCGAATAGCTTGGACGATAGCCCGGTCCCGAATGATTCGTCTGCGCAAAACCGTAGGCAGCGCCCAGCCATATCGGATGTCCATTGACTTCGCCGCCGGGCGTGCTTGAACGCTCTTCACCGATTTCCTTGCCGATGCCGATGATCAAAGCATCCGAACGGGGCACGCCGCGCATGGCCACATGGTTATAGCCGAGCCGCCATTGCAGGCCGGGAGAATACGCATCGAGACGCCCGATCAGCGCCAGCGAAATCAGTGCGCCAACCCGCTCATCGTCGAATTCGTTGCCGTTGATGGTGGTTCTGTTCATGCTGAAATAAGGCCCGACGCCCAGTTCCAGATCCCAAACCTGTTGGATTTTTTTGCGAAACACCATTTGCACCGCATAGCCGTCCCGATGGTTATTGTCGGGATGCCCTTCGTTGTAATAAACAATATCGAGCCGCGGTGCTTGCGGGGCGGCGACATACCCGCCCGACACCAGGCCGAATGGATCGAAGGTATGGCCTATCCTGATTTCGGCGGCCCGGCCGCGCATGCTTTTTTGCCCGATGGCGCCGTCGCCGCTAATCAAACCATCCCCCCATGAAGCGGCCGCATAGCCGGTATACGGCGCGGCGCCGATAAAGGGGGCTACGGAGCTGGCGTTTGTACTTGTGTTTGCATCCGTGTCGGCGGCAAGTCCAAAAGACAACAACGACATCAGCGCACACCCTAAAACCAGACCTTGGTATTTTTTATTGTTTGGCA
>DATMOE010000245.1:0-3307 GCA_035568435.1 Herbaspirillum sp.
AGTACGCGCTGCACTGGGCGCGCCGGAACTGGGTTTGTTGAAACCAGCCGCTGCTGATAAGCCAGTCAAGGCGGCTAAACCAGCTAAAGCCGGTAAAGCGGCTGACCTCGATGTTATCGAATCATCTTCCGACACCGCAGAGTCGGACGCTTAGAGGCTGTTGCAGAATTAAGCTGACCACCGTAGACCCCTTGCATTTTCTGCGCTTCCAGCATTCTTGGCCCGTGTTTTCAGATTGATATGGCAAGACCTCCTATCAGTCTGAAAGCACGGGCCTTGCGTTATCTGTCGATGCGCGAACATAGCCGTCTTGAATTGACGCGCAAGCTGTCCCGTTACGCAGAGGAAGGCGATGACATCGAGGCCCTGCTCGATACGCTGGAAGCTGCCAATTTTCAGTCTCAAAGCCGTTTTGCCGAATCGTTGGTACATCGCCGCGCGCATCGCTTCGGCAATAGCCGGATCGCAATGGAACTGCAAAGCCACGGTCTGGATGCGGCCACGCTGGCCGACGCCAAAGCAGGTCTGGCAGCAGATGAGGCCGCACGCGCCCGCGCAGTCTGGCGCAAGAAATTCTCTCACCCGCCGCAAGATGCGGCTGAACGCAGCAAGCAAATGCGTTTCTTACTACAGCGCGGCTTTTCCCATTCAGCAATTCAGGCGGCCATGCGTGCTGCTGAAGAAGAGGCGGATTGACGTTATTTGTGGGACAGCACACTTAACGGCAGGGAAATCCGCTATTTATTGATCTCTGCAAATTTTCTTAACACATCGGCTGTGCTAAAATTCCGCAGTTTTATGCGCTGTAAAACCGGTAATCGGCGGATAATGTTTGGGCGGTAATAAGGGAGCGGCAATGATTATGTCGGGCCATTAGTATCTATGCTCTTATCCATAATTTAATTCCCGCCTGGTTCACCACTGCAGTCCTTATCTGCGATAGCCGCTCTTCTTATCTGCGATAGCAACTCGGCCTGCAATACGTTCGTATTTGTCACCAGTTTCGTTAGTTCCATTTCAATTTAAATCAGTGTCAGAAGGGAAGCTCGTATGAAAATCCATGAGTATCAGGGCAAAGAAATTCTCCGCAAGTTCGGTGTCACCGTACCACGCGGCATCCCATGTCTGAGCGTCGATGAGGCTGTTAAAGCCGCTGAAACGCTGGGCGGTAAGGTATGGGTCGTTAAAGCTCAGATTCATGCCGGTGGACGCGGTAAAGGCGGCGGCGTCAAAGTTGCCAAATCGCTGGAACAGGTTAAAGAATACGCGCAGCAGATTCTGGGTATGCAGCTAGTCACGCATCAGACCAGCCCCGAAGGACAAAAAGTGCGCCGCCTGTTGATCGAAGAAGGCGCGGACATCAAAAAAGAACTGTACGTCAGCATGGTGACCGACCGCGTTAGCCAACGCGTGGTGTTAATGGCATCGAGCGAAGGCGGCATGGATATCGAAGAAGTCGCCGAATCCCATCCAGAATTACTGCATACCGTCGTGATCGATCCAGCCACCGGCCTGACCGATGCCGACGCAGACAGCATCGCCAAAAAAATCGGCGTGCCTGATGCTTCCGTAGTCGATGCCCGCAAACAATTGCAAGGCCTGTACAAAGCTTATTGGGAAACCGATGCATCGCTGGCTGAAATCAATCCACTGATCCTGACCGGCGACGGCAAAGTCATCGCACTCGACGCTAAATTTAATTTCGATTCGAACGCCTTGTTCCGCCGTCCTGAAATCGTCGCTTACCGCGATCTGGACGAAGAAGATCCGGCTGAAATCGAAGCATCGAAATTCGATCTGGCGTACATCTCGCTGGATGGCAATATCGGCTGCCTGGTCAACGGCGCCGGTCTGGCCATGGCGACCATGGATACGATTAAATTGTTCGGCGGCGAACCTGCCAACTTCCTCGATGTGGGCGGCGGCGCCACCACTGAGAAGGTCACCGAAGCATTCAAGATCATGTTGAAAAATCCTGGTCTGAAAGCAATCCTGGTCAACATTTTCGGCGGCATCATGCGTTGCGATGTGATCGCTGAAGGCGTCATCGCTGCATCCAAAGCCGTTTCGCTGAATGTGCCGTTGGTTGTGCGCATGAAGGGCACCAACGAAGAGCTCGGCAAGAAATTGCTGGCCGATTCGGGTCTGCCTATCATTGCAGCCGACAGTATGGAAGAAGCCGCGCAAAAAGTTGTCGCTGCGGCCAACGGTAAATAATAAGTGAAGGAACAATAATGTCGATTCTGATTAATAAAGATACAAAAGTCATCACTCAGGGAATCACCGGCAAAACCGGTCAATTCCATACACGTCTGTGCCGCGATTATGCGAATGGCAAAAATGCCTTCGTCGCAGGTGTCAATCCGAAAAAAGCCGGCGAAGATTTCGAAGGCATTCCGATTTTCGCAACGGTAGCCGATGCAAAAGCCAAGACAGGCGCAACCGTTTCGGTGATTTATGTGCCGCCGGCCGGCGCCGCTGCTGCGATCTGGGAAGCGGTTGAAGCTGAACTGGATCTGGCCATCTGCATCACCGAAGGCATCCCTGTACGCGACATGCTGGAATTAAAAAACCGCATGGCGAAGGTCGGCAGCAAGACCTTGCTGCTCGGACCTAACTGCCCAGGTCTGATCACACCGGACGAAATCAAGATCGGCATCATGCCGGGCCATATCCATAAAAAGGGCCGTATCGGCGTGGTTTCGCGTTCCGGTACGCTGACTTACGAAGCGGTGGGTCAATTGACGGCGCTGGGCTTGGGTCAATCTTCGGCAGTCGGCATCGGTGGCGATCCGATCAACGGCCTGAAGCATATCGACATCATGAAACTGTTCAATGACGATCCAGATACCGACGCGGTCATCATGATCGGTGAAATCGGCGGCCCGGACGAAGCCAATGCTTCGTACTGGATCAAGGACAACATGAAAAAGCCTGTGGTCGGCTTCATCGCCGGTGTGACTGCCCCTCCAGGCAAGCGCATGGGCCATGCCGGTGCACTGATTTCCGGCGGCGCCGATACTGCGCAAGCCAAACTGGACATCATGGAAGCCTGTGGCATCACCGTGACCAAGAACCCGTCCGAAATGGCGCGTTTGCTGAAGAAAATGCTATAAGAGTTTTACTGCAATCAGTGCAGACACAAGAGGAGAGTCGATGCGACTCTCCTTTTTTTACGCCAAATCCCGGGAAACTGGCATCGGCAGCGCTGCGGCAATTAGAATGCTGGCTTGCACGCAGCTTATTGTCGCGAGGAACAAGGGAGCTGGATGGAATTTTTAATACATTTGAACTGGATTGCTGTCGG
>DATMOE010000246.1:0-23966 GCA_035568435.1 Herbaspirillum sp.
GACCAGCGCAATCGTGACCACCAATGCCGTCACCAGATTCAAATCCTGCGCCTGCAAGCCGATGAAATCGCTGTTGAGCGCCAGCGCAATAAAGAAGCGATACAGGATCGCGCCCAGGATCACCGCCAGCGTGGTGTAGACCATGCGCAGCGCCGGCAGAATGCTTTCGCCGACAATCACCGCCGCCAAACCAATCACAATCGTGCCGATGCCCATGGAAATATCGGAACCGCCCTGCGTTTGTGCAAACAAAGCACCCGCCAGCGCCACCAGGCTATTGGCCAACGCGATGCCGAGCAGAATCGCGCGATCGGTCGAAATGCCCTGCGAGCGCGCCATGCGGGGATTGGCGCCGGTGGCGCGCATCGCCAAGCCGATTTCGGATGAAAAAAACCAGTCCAACAGTAATTTGACAACCGCCACGATCACCAGCAACGCCAGCGGCCGCTCGACATAATCGGGCAACCAGCCGGGCAGCGAACTGAAAATGGTCGGATCGTTGATCAGCGCGACGTTCGGTTTGCCCATTACGCGCAAATTGATCGAATACAGCGCAATCATCATCAGGATGCTGGCCAGCAGATCCATGATTTTCAAACCGACGTTGAGCCAGCCGGTCATAAACCCTGCCAGCGCGCCCGCCGCCATCGCCGCAGCAGTCGCCGTAAATGGATTGACGCCGGCCTCGATAAGCACCGCCGCAACCGCGCCGCCAAGTGGAAAACTGCCATCCACGGTCAGATCGGGAAACTTGAGAATGCGAAACGAGATCAGCACGCCAAGCGCGACCAAACCGAAGATCAGGCCGATTTCAAGCGCGCCCCATAAGGTATATAGCGACATAAAACAGGCCTTCTTAATTGACGATTTTGCTGGCTTGCTTGAGGAAATCCGGGCTTAAGGTCACGCCTTGTTTTTGCGCCGCCGCCGGATTAATGAATAACGCCAGATCATGGCTGACGGAAGAGGGGATATTGCCCGGTTTCTCGCCCTGCAGAATACGCAACACAATTTTGCCGGTGGCACGGCCGAGATCGTAGAAATTCACGCCGTAAGCAGCAATGGCGCCACGTTTGACGCTATCGGTATCGGATGCCACCAGCGGAATTTTTGCGTCGTCGCAGACTTTGACCAGCGATTCATACGTCGACACCACATTGTTATCGGTGGTGCTGTAAATCATATCGACCTTGCCAATCAGACTTCTGGCGGCGGGGCCGACATCAATGGTGCGAGGGGCGGCGACATCGATCAGCGTAATGCCCTGCTTTGCCAGCAAGCCCTTGAGCTGCTTGACGACTACGACAGAATTGACTTCGCCCGGGTTGTACACGATGCCTACCCTTTTCACATTCGGCACCACCTCTTTCATGATGTCGATCTGTTTGTTCAGATCCAGCATATGCGACAGGCCGGTGACGTTGGTGCCCGACGGTTTCCAGTCTTTGACCAATTGCGCGGCAATCGGATCGGCCACCCCAGAGTAGACGATCGGGATGGTTTTGGTGGCGGCCACCAGCGACTGCGCGGACGGCGTCGCGATGGCGACGATCACGTCCGGGTTTTCACCAACGAACTTGCGCGCAATCTGATTGGCTGTGCCGGCATCGCCCTGCGCGCTTTGAAATTCCCATTTAAGATTCTTGCCGGCTTCGTAACCGGCCGCCTTGAGTTCATCGCGAGTGCCCTCACGTATCGCGTCCAGCGCCGGATGGTCGACAATGGCTGTGACCAGCACCGACTTCTCGGCCGCCATTGCAGGGCTGGCGATGAACATTGCAAAAAACACCGCAAGAAGCGCCACGCAAATCGAACGCATTTTTTCTGACATTGTAAAAATTCTCCTGACACTATCTCAAAAAGCGCTGCTCAAAATGGGCAGCGCTTGCTCATCTCTTATTCATCTTTTGTCCATCTCCTGTCAACCGTAAGTTCTGCGTGGACAAGCGCAATGCGCAAGTCTAGCCTGTCGATGGATTCACGTATAGAGGAAAAAATTGCAGGCTATAACGATTCAATACGATCATGGCGTCGACCGCTTCGCTCAGCTTGCTATAATCCCCGCGTATGCCGCCGGGGCCGCGCCCGGCCTTGCTGCCGCGCGCCTTTCAATCATTTTCAAGGAGCACACCCTATGCCATCCCGCCATACTTTCCGATTTGTCGCAGGACTCGGCCTCAGCCTTTCCTTTATCCTCAGTCTCGGCATCAGCAACCCCGCCATCGGCGCCGACTTCACGGCAGGCAACATCGTTATCGGTCATCCCTATGCGCGCGCAACCGTTCCAGGCCAGCCATCGGGCGGCGCATATTTCAGCATTGAAAATAAAGGCAAAGAAACAGATACGCTGAAATCGATCAGTTCAAGCATCGCAAAAAGCACCGAACTGCATGCGATGACGATGGATGGCAATATCATGAAAATGCGGGAAGTCGGCAGCGTCGATATCAAGCCGTCGGAAAAAATAGTCATGCAACCGGGCGGCGGCTATCACATCATGCTGATCGGGCTAAACAAGCCACTGAAGAACGGCGATCACTTCCCGATGACACTGACCTTTGCCAAGGGCGGCAAAATCGTGATCAACGTTGATGTCGAAGCGATGAATACGCCCGCTGAAAAATCCGGCGCCATGGGCGCCATGCAGCACTAGAAATTTCAAACGCACGAAGGGCTGATGGCAGCGTTGCCGTCAGCCCTTGCGCGCTTTAGCCAATAGCTTGGTGGTGGAGCGGTCATGCACAAATGGAATCGCCACGGCACGACCGCCATAGGCTGCCACAGCCCGGCCTTCTGGAATTGCCTGCATCTCATAATCGCCGCCTTTGGCATAAATCTGCGGCCGCGCCTGTTGCACTACTTCCAGCGCCGTATCCTCATCGAATTCCACCACCAGACTCACCGCCTCCAGCGCCGCCAGCACAGCCATGCGATCGAGAGCGCGATTCATCGGCCTATCGTCGCCTTTGCCGAGTCGTTTGACCGAGGCATCGGTATTGACTGCCACCACCAGCGAAGCGCCTAGCGCACGCGCCTGCGCCAGATAAGTCACATGGCCGCGATGCAAAATATCGAACACGCCGTTCGTCAGCACTACCGGTTGCGGCAGCGCGGCAACCCTGGCCGCCAGCGCGTCGCGACTGCATATTTTCTGTTCGAAATCGGGCATGGCAGACTGGGGCTGGTCAGAAATCATGGTCATTTGCGTATTAATTTGCGTATTGCATGGAAGAGAAAATAAAAAAAGCCGCAACAACGTGCGGCTCCTCGGCCTTGCCCGCCAATAGCAGGGCAGCGGCAGACTTTAAGCTGCTTCAGCCGGCGGCGTTACCGTTGCCTGCAACCGAAGCACGACTTCCTTGCGGAAGCGGTTTAATTCCTGCACGGTGGCAAAAGAGCGTTCGAACAGCAAAGACATATTATGCAGAATACGATCGACCACTTTCTTTTCCCATTCGCCATCGAACCGGATCTGATTGTCCAGCCATTGTTCCAGCCACTCAGGATCGGGCAAACGGCTTTGCACGGTATCGTTCGGGAACAGCGCCTGATTGACGTGCAGATTGGTCGGATGCAAGGGTTTTTCAGTACGGCGCGCCGATGCCATCAATACACCGATCTTGGCAAATGCGGCACGGGCCGAATCGCCGACTTCGATCAACGCCTTTTTCATGTAACGCAAATAGGCGCCGCCGTGACGCGCCTCATCCTGACTGATGATTTTGTAAATTTGTTTGATGACCGGCTCGGTATGCCAATCGGAAGCGCAACGGTACCAATGGTTCAAACGGATTTCGCCGCAGAAATGCATCATCAGTGTTTCCAGCGCCGGCGCCGGATCGAATTCAAAACGGACATTATGCAATTCCGCTTCGGTCGGTACGAATTCCGGCTTGAAGCGGCGTAAATACTCCATCAACACCAGCGAATGCTTTTGCTCTTCAAAAAACCAGACAGACATAAATGCGCAAAAATCGCTGTCGCCACGGTTATCGCGTAAAAACATTTCCGTCGCAGGCAAGGCCGACCATTCCGTGATTGCATTCATTCGGATCGTTTGCGCTTGTTCATCGCTCAATTTTGAGGCGTCGAATTTATCCCAAGGGATATCCGTTTCCATATTCCAACGGACTTGTTCAAGCGATTTAAACAGTTCTGGGTACAGCATACGGACCTTGCAAGTAGTGTTAACAGGGCGATTTTACCAATAAAACGCGCCTTGCTATCTTAATAGACGTTCTTTTCAAGCATATGACATACATCGATTTTTACTTTTGCCACAGATACAAGTCTGACGACTGCTCTCCGGCGAGATCGATGCAACGATTTAAGCCGGATTAAGCCATTTGTGCAGTAGGAATAGATACTTTTAAGCAACTTTTAACGCCCTTTCGACACTGTGTCTTTTGGCTTGGCCTTGGCCGACACCTTTGACACTTTTTCCGCAGCCGGCCTGGCCGCCGCTTTACGTGCCGAAACGGGCGATTTCGACGCGGCGGATTTTGGGGAGGCAGATTTTGCCGCTTTCACCCCTTCCGGCATCAAGGCCGTACCGACGGCCTGTTTGAATTGATTTTGCAATAAATCCCACCACGCATTCGCATTGGGGGCCGCGTCCGCAGCGGCCTTCGGCGGCGCCGCCTTTTTGACTGACGCTAGGGCGGGCTCCGGGACCTCCGGCGCTGCCGCAACCGGTTCCGGCTTGACTTCAGGCTTCACATCCTTCGCGGCGGCGGGCGGCCATTCTGGAAACGCAAACGGAAATCCGGGCGTTCCCGAAGCCTGCGCTGCTTTGGCATCAATGTGTGGTGCGCCGAACATGGCGCCCATCGATTGCAAATTGACGATTGTCGCGCTCTGTACTTCCAGTGCCTGTATCGTTGTACGCAGCATATTCATATTGACCGTCATCCAGGACTCAACCGCTTTCAGATCGGTTATTTTCTTATTGATCTCCTCCAGCGAAAGCGTTGGAATCAGCATGCCGGGCAAGGCCCCGGCGCTTGGAATACCCCATAATTTTTTGACGAATTCGACGCTGTCGGCAATCGAGCCCGTACCGGGCAACGGGATATGATCTGTCATATTGGTCTCCTAAAATTGAAGATTAGCAGATATAAGAAGCCCGTAAACATCATTTTCACCAGCCGCGCCGTATGAAGGCGGAAGTGTTTACACTAGCGCGATGACGTCGCAACCTCCCTTTTTCAACCGTTCAAGCAGCAAGCGCTGGTTATACCCGATCGCCATTCTGCTGGCGACGCTGTTATTGCATCTGCTCATCATCAACTGGGGGCGCAAGTACATCGGCATACCGGCGGCCACCTCTGAACCCGAAGTGGTCACGATCTCGTTGCAAAAACCACCCGCGCCGACGCCACTGCCGCCGCCCAAACCCAAGCCGGCGCCGATAAAACCCGTCCCGAAACCAGCGCCCAAACCACGCCCTAAAACGCCCCCGCCTGCACCCGTGGCCCCTGCACCGGCCCCAGTTGCACCGCAGGAACCGTCGCCGCCCATCATGACCGGCGATCAAGGCAATTGGCAGATCGATCAATCCGGCGCCAGCGCCGATGCCGCTCCCGCCGGCGATACGATCGGTAATACAAATATAGCCACAGCCCCCAATCCCGCCCCACAACAGCAGCAGATCCCGCCTCCCCGCACCGATGCGCCGCCTTCGGTTACGCTGAAATACGATGTCCAAGGCCTGCGGGACGGCAAGAAAGTCTACGGCAGCGGCAAAATTATCTGGCGCAACATGGGTGATCGCTATCGTATCGATGGCAGCGCCAGCGTGTTGTTTTTCACGTTGCTGCAATTCAGCAGCGATGGCATGCTCGACGATTTCGGCGTGTCTCCCGCCATCTACACCGAAAAGCGCTTCCACAAAACCGCCACCGATACCCGCTTTGAACGCGAGCGTAATACAATCACCTTTTCTGCCTCGGACAAGCAATACCCGCGTCCCGGCGATGCACAGGACCGCGCCAGTATCATCTGGCAGTTGGCCGCTATCGGACGCGGCAATCCGGCCGCATTTTCCGCCGGCGCCAGTTTCGACATGTTTGTGGCCGGCGTCCATGATGCAGAACCGTGGACCATCACGGTAAGCGGCGCAGAGGACGTTACTGTCGATGGCGATCCGGCATCGGCTTGGCACGTGGTGCGATTGCCGCAGCCCGGCTCCTACGATCAGCAAATCGATATCTGGCTGGCGCCGCAGCAACAGTGGTATCCGGTCAAAATACGCTATACCGAAAGCAACGGCGAATTTCTCGAAATGTCTTTATCCAGCCAGACACCGTTACAACCAAACTGAAAGTTTCTAAACATGACTTTATTTTCACAGCGATCCCTCCATGCATTTTTCGCCTTCTTGAAATCCCGCGCCCGCCCGTTACCGGCCGCCCTTCTGCTCACGCTCAGCGCTTTTGCAGGCAGCAACGCATTCGCGCAAAGCCATGCAGCAACGCAATACAAAATCAATCCGCCGCCATCGGCCGATCTGAATTACGTCATCGAGGCGCAACAAAGCGGCCTCATGCTCAAAGGCAACGGCCTGGTGCAATGGAAGGCGGCGCAACAACAATACAGCGTGCACAATGAGACCAATGCGCAACTGTTCGGCAAAATCCTCGACACCCGCAGCGAAGGAAAAATCGACAAATTCGGTCTGTCGCCGGCGCAATTCCTGCAGAAACGCCTACGTAAAGATGCCACCACGACCACCTTCAACGGCGACAGCAAAACCATCACATTCAATCAATCCGGTCAAACCTATCCCATCGTCGGCGGCGAACAGGATCGCGCCAGCGTCGTCTGGCAATTGTTGGCCATAGCCCGGGCAGCGCCGAAGAAATTCGTCGCGGGTTCGGAATGGCAATTTTTTGTAGCCGGCGAGCGCGATGCCGATGTCTGGACATTCAAGGTAATGAAAAATGAAAAAATCGTCACCCCTAAAGGCGAATTCAATGCAGTGCACGTATTCCGTACACCGCCGCCGGATAGTCAGGAACAAAAACTCGACATCTGGCTGGCGCCGACGCTGGAATGGTATCCAGTGAAACTGCGCTTCACCGATGCCGATGGCAGCTATATCGAGCAATCGCTGGAAAGCGTCAGCAAGGCAGGCTCATGAGCATCGATAACGACAACGGCGCCACCGCATTGCTGCCGGGCCGCGCACTAGTACTATTTTCAGGTGGCCAAGACTCCACCACTTGCCTGGCCTGGGCCTTGACGCGTTACGAATACGTTGAAACCATCGGCTTCGATTACGGCCAGCGCCATGCCATTGAATTATCGGTGCGGCCGCATCTGCTGCAAAAAATGCGCGAGTACAGCCCGCAATGGGACGGCAGACTCGGAGAAGATCATCTGATCGATTTGGGATTAATCGGAAAAATTTCGGACACCGCACTAACCAGCGACGTCGCCATCGCCATGCAGGACAACGGTTTGCCGAATACCTTTGTGCCGGGACGCAATCTGCTGTTCATGACGGTAGCGGCCACCGTCGCCTACCGGCGCGGCCTCGACGTACTGGTCGGCGGCATGTGCGAAACCGATTTCTCCGGTTACCCGGATTGCCGCGACGATACGATGAAAGCGCTGCAGGTTACGCTTAATCTGGGCATGGCGACCAACTTCAAAGTCGAAACGCCGCTGATGTGGATCGACAAAGCGGCCACCTGGGCGCTGGCCAAAGAATTGGGAGGTGACATCCTGGTCGACTTGATCCGCACCGAAACCCATACCTGCTATCTGGGCGAACGCGGTGTTCTGCACGATTGGGGCCATGGTTGCGGCAGTTGCCCGGCCTGCGAATTGCGTGCGCGTGGATATCGCGAGTTTGTGGCAGCGGCAGCGGATGCATGAATTACGTAATCAAAACAACTCATTCTTAACTTCAGTACGCTTCTTTTCTTCTTCCGGCGTCAGCGTGGAGTTCCCCAGACCAATATCGCGCACCGACCCGCCCGGTGGATATTCACTGTAATAATAATCGCCGTTGGCTTCAATCAGACCCAACGGCACGGTGCGGCTAATCATCGGCTGATCCTTAAGCATCTTGCCCATGTAGCTGATCCAGATCGGCAACGCCAAGCCGCCGCCGGTTTCACGATCGCCGAGACTCTTGGGCTGGTCGTAACCGATCCAGGCGATGCCGACCAGCTTCGGCTGATAACCGGCAAACCAGGCATCCATCGAATCGTTGGTAGTGCCGGTTTTGCCGGCCAGATCGGTGCGTTTCAGCGACATCGCCTTGAATCCGGTCCCCCCGCGCACCACATCGCGCAACATGCTGTCCATGACGAACGCATTGCGCGGGTCGATCACGCGATTGGCTTCATCGCCGGCCTGATCCGGCTTGGCCTGTGACAGCACGGTGCCGTTGCCATCGGTGATCTTGGTGATCAAATAAGGATTGATTTTATAACCGCCATTGGCAAATACCGAATAGGCGCTGGCCATCTGCAATGGCGTCACATTGCCGGCACCCAGCGCCAGCGTCAGATACGGCGGATTCTTGGCGGCGTCGAAACCGAAGCGCGTGATGTATTCCTGCGCATAATTGACGCCGACCCGTTCCAGAATTCGGATCGACACCATATTGATCGACTTCTGCAACGCGTGGCGCATGGTGATCGGACCTTCGTATTTATTGCCGTAATTCTTCGGCTGCCATACCTGTCCACCGGTTTGCGTAAAGGTCAACGGCGCATCGTTGATGATGGTCGACGGCGACAAACCCTTTTCCAGCGATGACGAATAAATAAACGGCTTGAACGATGAGCCCGGCTGACGCCATGCCTGGGTGACGTGATTGAATTTATTGCGATTGAAATCGAAACCGCCCACCAGCGAACGAATCGCGCCATCGTCCGGGTTGACCGAGACAAACGCAGACTCCACTTGCGGCATTTGCGTGATCGACCAGTTCTTGTCATCCTGGAACACGCGAATCACCGCCCCCGGGCGCACCTTGCGTTGCGGCGGCGCCTTGTCGCTCAGCAGATTGGCGGCAAACGTCAATCCCGCGCCGCTGATCGTGATCTCTTCACCCGAGGCGAGTACTGCGTGCACCTCTTTCGGTGTTGCGCTGAGCACCACCGCGGCGACCAGCTCGCCGCTATCAGGATGATCGGCCAACGCCACTTCGATAGCGCTTTCCACCTCTTCCTTGGAACCCGTCGGCATATCCATATAAGCTTCAGGGCCGCGATAGCCGTGACGGCGCTCGTAATCCATCACACCGCGCCGCAACGCAAAATACGCCGCATCCTGATCGGCCTTGGTCACCGTCGTGAATACATTCAAACCGCGCGTATACGTTTCATCCTTGTATTGCGCGTAGACCAGTTGCCGCGCCATTTCCGCGACATATTCGGCATGAATGCTGAAAGCCGAACTATCGGTCTTCACGTTCAACACTTCATCCTTGGCCTGGTTGTATTGCTGCTCGGTGATATAACCGAGCGCACGCATACGTTGCAAAATATATTGCTGGCGCGCATGTGCGCGCTTCGGATTGACGACCGGGTTATACGCCGATGGCGCTTTCGGCAAACCAGCCAGCATGGCGGCCTCGGCGATACTGAGTTCGCTCAGCTTTTTACCGAAATATATCTGGGCTGCGGAAGAAAATCCGTAAGCGCGCTGCCCCAGATAAATCTGATTCATGTAGACCTCAAGGATCTGATCCTTGGTCAGATTACGCTCGATCTTCCAGGCCAGCGGAATCTCATACAGGAATTTGCGCGAAGCCTTTTGCAGGAAAGTCGGTTCATTGCTGGTCAGGAAAAAGTTACGCGCGACCTGCTGCGTAATGGTACTGGCGCCACCGCCGCCGCCGGTCAGGTTGGCAAACGTGGCCCGGATGATCCCTTGATAATCGACCCCGCCATGCTCGTAAAAGCGATCGTCTTCAATCGCCAGCACGGCCTTCTTCATGATGTCTGGAATGTCTTTGATATGGGTCAGATTGCGCCGCTCTTCACCGAATTCGCCAATCAATACGCCATCCGCGGAAAAAACGCGCAGGGGAATTTTGGGACGGTAATCGGTGATCGAATCCAGATCCGGCAGCTTCGGATAAGCCATCGTCAAAATTAAACCGACGGTCAACGCCCCCGCAGCAAACAGGCCGAGGATCGTTGCCAGAATAATCAGGATCACGCGCAAGACCGGATGGATGCGGCGCACCGGCGGTTTTACTTCGGGAATGCCACTACCAGTAGAAGACTGAGCCATGCGTGAGGGGATTATTCATTAGAATGCGGCCATTATAGCGGCCTGAAGTCTGTCAGGGGTTGCCGTTGCAGCGCAGATACAACCATTCGAACCGAGAAACCGCTTTCCGTTTCTAATGGATGTTGCTAGGATCGTGTCCTTGCAACGCTTTGCCATGCTTTTGCAACGCTTTTGTCATGTTCTAGTAATACCTTGCATGCAGCCTGTTCTCCATCGCATGCTGCATTGCACCGGTCCCGGCCATCAGATTGATCGAGCCGGTCCGCCACTCCGCCATCCGCCGGGCAGCCCTGTTTTTCCCTGGGGAGCATTCCTTGGCATTTTCTATTCCACATTGTTTCAAGCCGGCACTTTTGCTGGGGCTCGACATCGACCCCACGGCAATCCGCATGGTCGAACTATCGCACCGTCCCGAGCGCGGCTTTCGGCTCGAACGCTATGCACAACGCGCACTACCGGAAGGCGCCGTCAGCGACCAGCATATCGATCACCCCGGCCAACTTGCCGAACATATCGCGGCCACGGCCCGGCAACTCGGCAGCCAGCGCAAACGCGTCGCGCTGGCGCTCCCTGCGCATGCCGTCATTACGCGCCGGATGCAGGTTCCCGCAACCATCGCCGAGCAAGCTTTAAATGACTTGATCACGGCAGAAGCCGGCGCCTGGCTCACCGTAACGCCCGATCAGGTGCGCGTGGATTATCAATTCTGCAGCATCGACGGCAAAGACGACATCGACGACAGCGATCCCGCGCAACGTCATATCGTACTGGCGGCGGCGCGCAGGGAACAAGTCGAGGACCGCATCGCCGCAGTGGAAGCAGCCGGCCTGATCCCTGAGGTACTCGATATCGATCTGTACGCGGCCCATGCCGCCTGCGTGCATGCGAGCACCGTGCCGGCGTACAGCGCATTACTGATGCCAGGCGCATCGATGACGCAAATCGCCCTGTTCGATCGGCATCAACTACTGTACCGCCGTGAACTGCCCGGCTGCAGCAATGCCGAAGGCAGCGACACCCTGCAAATAGCCATCGCCGCGACGCGCGCGATCCAACTAGCCACACCGACCGGCATGACGCTGGCGCATATTTTTATCGGCGGCGACTACACCGCACCAACGCAATTGGCGCAGGCGATGCAGTCGCAATCGACATCGAACACCCGTTGCAGTGCGGCGCATCCTTTTGCTGCAATGGAAATGCCGGAGGCCACGGCTTATCTCGTCGCCTGCGGTCTGGCAATGCGCAGAACATCAAGGGCGGCATCATGATGCAATTCAATTTACTGCCCTATCGCGCACAACAACGCCGGCGCCGCCGGCAGCACTTCTACGGCATGCTATTGCTGGCGGCATTATTCGGCGGCGCACTGACAGGCATCGGCTGGTACGGCATCGGCCGCCAACAGCAGGCGCAGCAAACACGCAATCAATTGCTACAGCAGATGTCCAACCGGCTTGGCGCAGAAATCAAACATGCCGCTACGTTGCAACATCAAATCGACACGCTCACGGCCGGTATCGGAAAAATAGAAACCTGGCAGCGTCAACGCGGCCGGACGAACGCCTTTCTAACGATACTCGCAGCGCACATTCCATCGGAAGCCTATCTGCAGAAGATGACGCAGCAGGATCAAAAAATCACGCTCGACGGTTACGCGACATCCAATCTGGCCGTAGCTGAACTATTGCAAAACCTGAATGCACAATCCGACGACATCGCCTCCACGCAGTTACTGGAAACGCGTGCGACGCATCGGCACGGTGCGCAAGCATTGACATTCAGCGTCGCATTGACGCTACGGCAGCGCTCATGAAGGGATTGACGATCAAGGTGATGGCGATGTGGGAAGGCTGGCGGCAGCAACATCCTCAATGGAAATGGGAATGGAATCAGCATGGGAAATGGCTACCCCAAAGCGCAGCGGCATGCGGTGCGGCGCTGGCCGGCAGCGCTCTGGTCTGGTTATTACCTTATCAGGCGGCACAAGCCGATCTGGAACAGTTGCAGCAACAAGAGACCGCATCGAAGCAAGCTTATGTTTTGCAACTACGGCACGCTCCGCAAACCGATCTGATGCAGGCAGCTATGCGACGCGCCGAACGGCGTCTGATTTTACTGAAACAACAATTAACCGATAGCGGTGAACAGGAAGCGGTTATGAACGAGATCGACACAGCCGGACTGGCGCGCGGCTTGCGCTTTACCCTGTTCAAACCGGAGCATGGCCGCACCGCGGTCGAACTCAGAGCAATCGGCACCTATCAGGCGATTAGCCGCTTTACCGATGACATTGCGCATCTGCCGCGCATCGTCGTGCTTGATCCGGTTACGGTTGAAACAGTCGCCGATACAGAGGGCGCATCCGACTTACTGGCGCTGCAAGCCACGGCGACTGCCTTTCAGTCTGAACCGGAACATGACGATCGTAACGATGATGAAGACTAGAGATGTTTTAGAAGCTGTGTTGCTGCGTGTTTTACGGGGTGTTTTAAAGCCTGCACGCCATGCCGTTTTGCCGGCACTATTGGCGGCAACAGCGGCGGCGCTTCCCGCTTGCAAACCCGCCGACGCCGACATGCAAGACCTGAAAAACTGGTTGGCAACGGCGCGCCGACAGCAGATCGCCGCGCTCGGCCTCATTGCGCCATGGTCCACGCAAACAGCGCCAATGCAAGCCGCTGCAAAAATATCGGCCATTCAAATCATGGCAACGCGCGATCCTTTCGCACCGCTTGCCATTAAAATCGTTGCCCCCTCTCTGTCTGCGCCTGGTTCGCAACCGGCCAGCGCAACGCAAGCAACGCTGCACTTGCTCGGCACCGTTCACAACGGCGGCACCGCCTATGCATTGATCAAAGCCGGCCGGCAAGTCCTTTGCATTGCATCGCATGCATCGCTGCCTTCCTATGCCGTGAAAGTGACCAACATCACCGAACACGCCGTCGCGCTCGAACGTCTGTTGCCGGACGGCAGCCGTCAGCAATCCATATTACGGCTGGGGGATTGATGTTAAAAACCATCGTATTGTGGTGCCTGCTGACGGGCGCAGCCGCGCTTGCCGCCGCATCGGATAAACCGATGTCGCTCAACGTACAAGACATCGAACTGCGCGCCCTGCTACAAATCTTCGCCCGCTTCGCCGATACCAATATTGTCGCCAGCGACAGCATCAAGGGCAACATCACAGTCGATCTGCGCGACCTGTCATGGCAACAAGCGCTGGACGTCGTATTGCAAAGCAAAGGACTGGCATCGCGCCGCATCGGCAAAGTACTCTGGATAGCGCCGCAGGAGGAACTCGCGCATCGGCAGCAATTGGAGCAGCGTCTCGATGCCGCCCGGGTTCAGCAGGAAACATTGCAGGGCGAACTATTTCAACTGAACTATCAAAAAGCCGAAACCTTACGCAAGTTGCTGCATATCGGCGACGACGGCCGCAGCAAACCTGATACCGCCAGCAGCCTTTTGTCGGCGCGCGGCAGCGCCATCGTCGATGCCCGCACCAACCAGTTGCTCATTACCGATACCCCCGCCGCGCTGGAGCGGGTACGCACACTGATCAAGAAAATCGACATCGCCTCGCGCCAGGTTCTGATACAGGCCTACATCGTCGAAGCCAATCATCAATTCAGCCGCAATCTCGGCGTCAGACTCGGCTTTGCCACCGGCAAGCATGCAGTGCTATCTGCCGACAACAACGAAGGCGCCGGCGATGCGTACCGCAATATAGGCGCGCTCGATCTGCCGGCACGGGCGCTGAGCGGATTGCAGGCGGGGCGGCTTGCGCTCAGCTTGTTCAATCCATCAGCCAGCCGCTTTCTATCGCTGGAATTATCGGCCCTGGAAGCCGACGGCAAAGGCCGCATTATTTCCAATCCGCGCGTAGTCACCGCCGACCAGCAAGCCGCACTGATCGAGCAGGGCGAAGAAATCCCTTACCAGCAAGCAGCCGGCCTGGGCATTACCGCCACCTCGTTCAAAAAAGCCAACCTGAAATTACAGGTAACACCGCAGATTACGCCCGACGACCAGATCATCCTCACGGTAGACATCAATAAAGATAGCCGCGGCCAGGCCACACCCGGCGGTCTGGCAATTAATACCAAACACATCAAAACCCAGGTCCAGGTCGAAAACGACGGTACGGTGGTGATCGGCGGGATTTATACCGAAACGATCACCGATTCAGTCGCCAAAGTCCCATTGCTCGGCGATCTGCCGGTACTCGGCAATCTGTTCAAAAACAGTGAAAAACTGCATGACAAGACCGAATTATTGATTTTTTTGACGCCAAAAATCGTCGGCAACGATCATCCGGCGCTCTAAATGGCCCGCTTTCACGCTTGCTGCACACGGTTTTTCCCCGGTATCGTCCTAACAAACGGTAAAATTGTCGTTTTCGCATTGATAAGTCACCAATGACTTACTGTCTATGAGTGGAAGTATTTTTCTGGTCGGTTTGATGGGTTCCGGCAAGACAACCATCGGCCGCGCGCTGGCAAAAAAGTTGAACATGCGTTTTGTCGATTCCGATCACGAGATCGAATCGCGTACCGGCGCGTCCATCCCGGTCATTTTCGAAGTGGAAGGCGAAGCCAGTTTCCGCCAGCGCGAAGCCGATGTCATTCGCGTCTTGACCGCCTTGGATAACATTGTGCTGGCCACCGGCGGCGGCGCCGTGCTGCTGCCGGAAAACCGGGCTTTCCTGAAATCGCGCGGCACGGTGATTTATCTGCGCACCGGCATCACGCAAATCCTGCAGCGCACCGGCAAGGACAAAAACCGTCCCCTGCTGCAAACGCCCGACCCACGCAAGCGTCTGGAGGAGATGTCCCGTCAACGCGAACCGCTCTATCGGGAAGTCGCCCATGTCGTGATCGAAACCGGGCGCCCGAACCTACAATATCTGGTACATGCGATCCTGTCGCAACTTAATGCGCAGGCAGCACCGAAGGAGGCGCTGATAAAATCACGGCAAGAATCGCTGCAAAACGTGTCCGCCTCGGCAACACAATCAGTCGACGCACACGCGATCGATTCCGCCGCAGCGCCGGCGGCAACCAACTTCTCTCTGGACCACATGACTCTACCAACGGCATCCATCACCCTGCAAGTCGATCTCGGCGAGCGTAGCTATCCGATCGTGATCGGCCGCGATTTATTGCAAGACGCCGATCTGATGGCGCAACACATTGCCGGCAAGCGTGTGGTCATCATTACCAATACCGTCGTCGCCCCCTTGTATCTCGACACCGTGGCATCGACGCTGCAACGCGCCGGCAAACAGGTTTCCAGCATCGTACTGCCCGATGGCGAAGAAGAAAAAAACTGGGCCAGCCTGATGCTGATTTTCGATGCATTGCTGCGCGAAAAAGCGGATCGCCATACCACGCTGATCGCCCTCGGCGGCGGCGTGATCGGCGACCTCACCGGCTTTGCCGCCGCCTCCTACATGCGCGGCATTCCCTTTGTGCAAATACCGACCACCTTATTAGCGCAAGTCGACTCCTCGGTCGGCGGCAAGACCGGCATCAACCATCCGCTGGGCAAGAACATGATCGGCGCGTTCTACCAGCCGCAAGCCGTAATTGCCGACACCGCCACACTGCAAACCCTGCCCGCCCGCGAACTCTCGGCCGGACTCGCCGAAGTGATCAAATACGGCCCGATTATCGATACCGCCTTCTTCGACTGGATCGAATCGAATATCGGCAAACTGTGCGCCAACGATAGCGCAACGATGGCCTATGCGATCCGGCGTTCTTGCGAAATCAAGGCTTTGGTGGTGCAACAGGATGAGCGTGAGAGCGGTCTGCGCGCCATTTTGAATTTCGGCCACACCTTCGGCCATGCGATCGAATCCGGTCTCGGCTACGGTCAATGGCTGCATGGTGAAGCGGTCGCTTGCGGCATGGTGATGGCGGCCGATTTATCGCAACGCCTGGGTTATATCGATGCCCCCACGCGCGAACGCATTACGGCCGTGATTGCGGCTGCAGGGCTGCCGGTGGTCGCGCCGGATCTGGGCGCGGCGCGCTGGCTGGAGCTGATGCAAGTCGATAAGAAAAATGAAGGCGGTGAAATTAAATTCATCCTGATCAAACCATTAGGCACCTCGATCATTACCAAAGTGCCGCAAGCACTGCTGCTGGAAACGCTCAAGGCCTGTAGCAAAGCAATAGAAAACACAACCGGGTAAAGCATGCAAGACGACCTGCCGAATCAGTTGGCCCCCTATGCCGTCCACACGGCCAGTTCGGCGGGAAGACGCTTTCCCGAAACCTCGCCAAATTCGCGCAGCGAATTCCAGCGCGACCGCGATCGCATCATCCACTCCACGGCTTTCCGCAGGCTCGAATATAAAACCCAGGTGTTCGTCAATCACGAAGGCGACCTGTTTCGCACCCGCCTCACGCATAGCATCGAAGTAGCGCAAATCGCCCGCTCCAGCGCCCGCAATCTGCAACTCAACGAAGACTTGGTCGAGGCCATTTCACTGGCGCACGATCTGGGCCATACGCCGTTCGGCCATGCCGGCCAGGATGCGCTCAATGCCTGCATGCAGAATTACCACGGCTTCGAACACAATCTGCAGAGCCTGCGCGTGGTGGATCATCTGGAACAGCATTACGGTGCGTTCGACGGTTTGAACCTGATGTTCGAAACCCGCGAGGGGATTCTGAAACATTGCTCACTCTCGAATGCCACCAAACTGGGCGCTATCGGCCAGCGTTTCATCGATAAAAAACAGGCGACGCTGGAAGCGCAACTGACCAATCTGGCCGATGAGATTGCGTACAACAATCATGATATCGACGATGGGCTGCGTTCCGGTTTGTTGAGCGAGGAGCAACTCAACGAAGTCGATCTTTATGCACGGCACCGGCGCGACGTGGAAGCCATCTATCCGGGCATCACCGGACGGCGCGCTATCAACGAGACCATACGGCGCATGATCAACACGCTGGTAGTCGATCTGATCGAGACCTCCAAGCAACGGATTGCCGCGGTACAGCCTCAAAACCTGGATGATGTACGCAACGCCCCGCCGCTGATCGCATTTTCCGATGCGATGGCGCAAGAGGCAAAGCTGTTGAAACGTTTTCTGATGGACAATTTATATCGTCATTACCAGGTCAACCGGATGAGCAGCAAAGCCCGCCGCATCATCACCGAATTGTTCGACATCATGCTGGCGGAACCGGCGTTGCTGCCGCCCGATTACCGGGTTCAGCCAAGCGCTGAAAATGGCAATGCCCGACTCCAGCAAGCCCGCAAAATAGCCGACTACATCGCCGGCATGACCGATCGCTATGCAATACGGGAACACCGCAGATTGTTTTTGATCGACGAGATCGAGTTGTAGGGCTGCGGCAAGGCAAAAAAAGCACCGAAGCGCTTTTTTTACGACTGCGTTACAACTGCATTACGACTTCAATTTCGCAAAAGCCGCCGCCATTGCACTATTACCAACCGGCTCCGGCGCTTTCTGCTGCTGCGCCAAACGCTTCTGATCGTTGCGATCGCCGCGCTGCTCCGGCTTGCTGCCGGCCACCGGCGCGCTGTCCGACAGGCGCATGGTCAGCGCAATGCGTTTGCGCTTGGCATCGACTTCCAGTACCTTCACCTTCACCACCTGCCCGGCTTTCACCACGCTATGCGGATCCTTGACGAAGGTATTCGACAGTGCCGAGATATGCACCAGTCCATCCTGATGCACGCCGATATCGACAAACGCGCCGAATGCGGCGACGTTGGTCACCACGCCTTCCAGAATCATGTCCGGCCGCAAATCCTTGATTTCTTCAACGCCGTCCTTAAAGGTCGCTGTGGTAAATTCCGGCCGCGGATCGCGGCCTGGTTTTTCCAGCTCTTTCAAAATATCGGCGATCGTCGGCACACCGAACTTCTCGTCGGCATACTTGGCGGGATTGAGCGATTTCAATAAACCTGCATCGCCGATAACGCCCTTCACATCCTTCTTGATATCGGCCAGAATTTTTTCCACCAAGGGATACGATTCAGGATGCACCGCCGATCCATCGAGCGGATTGGCGCCGCCCATGACACGCAAAAATCCAGCCGCCTGCTCAAAGGTTTTATCGCCCAGGCGCGGCACTTCGCGCAATGCAGCCCGTGAAGTAAACATCCCCTTCAGATCGCGATAAGTAACAATGCTTTGCGCCACGCTGGCGTTCAGTCCCGATACCCGCGCCAACAACGGCGCCGACGCCGTATTCACATCCACACCGACCGCGTTCACACAATCTTCCACCACGGCATCGAGCGAGCGCGCCAGTTGCGACTGGCCGACATCATGCTGATACTGACCGACGCCAATCGACTTCGGATCGATCTTCACCAGTTCGGCCAAGGGATCCTGCAAACGTCTTGCAATCGACACCGCACCGCGGATCGACACATCCATATCGGGCAATTCACGCGACGCGAATTCGGACGCCGAATACACCGACGCGCCCGCTTCCGACACCACAATTTTGGTCAATTTCAGTTCCGGCTGCAGTTTGATCAAATCCTGCGCCAGCCGATCGGTCTCGCGCGATGCGGTGCCATTGCCGATCGAAATCAGCGACACCTGATGCTTGGCCGCCAGTTGCGCCAGCGTATGCAGCGCGCCGTCCCAATCGTTGCGCGGCTGATGCGGATAAATTGTCGCGGTATCGACGACCTTGCCGGTGGCGTCCACAATGGCCACCTTGACGCCGGTGCGCAAACCCGGGTCCAGACCCATCGTCGCGCGCGGCCCCGCCGGCGCCGCCAGCAGCAACGCTTTCAAATTCAAGGCAAACACATTGATCGCTTCCGTTTCCGAGCGCTCGCGCAAGCCGGTCATCAGCTCGGTCTCCAGATGCATGAAAACCTTCACGCGCCAGGCCCAGCGCACCGTATCGGCCAGCCACTTATCGGCCGGACGCTGTTTCATGCCGATGCCGAAACGCGCTGCAATACGGCCTTCGCATGGGTTATGCGGCGCATCCCATTTCGGCTTTTCCGCTTCGGTATCGAGCCGCAGCGCAACATTCAATATTTCTTCGCGACGCCCGCGCAACAGCGCCAATGCGCGATGCGATGGGATACTGCCGATGGTTTCGGAATAGTCGAAATAGTCGGCAAATTTTTCACCGGCATCCTGCTTGCCTTCCACCACTTTCGACTCCACCACGCCATGCTCGGTCAGATATTCGCGCAATGCCTGCAGCAGTTCCGCATCCTCTGCAAAACGTTCCATCAGAATCTGGCGCGCGCCGTCCAGCGCGGCCTTGGTATCGGCGACACCGGGGTTCTCGCCGGCCTCTGTGGTAAAAGCCGGCTTCAGATACGTTGCGGCGGTCGTTTCCGGATCGAGCATCGGATCGTTCAGCAAGGCATCGGCCAACTCGGTCAAACCCGCTTCAGCGGCGATCTGCGCCTTGGTGCGGCGCTTCAGCTTATACGGCAGATACAAATCTTCCAGCCGCGTCTTGTCTTCTGCATGCAGGATGCTGTCGCGCAATGGCGGCGTCAACTTGCCCTGCTCTTCTATCGACGCCAGGATGGCAGCGCGCCGGTCTTCCAGTTCGCGCAAATAACGCAAGCGCTCTTCCAACAAACGCAATTGAATATCGTCCAGGCCGCCGGTAGCTTCCTTGCGATAACGTGCGATAAATGGGACCGTGGCGCCCTCATCGAGCAAAGCAATGGCAGCGGCGACTTGAGCGGGTTTGGCGGCGAGTTCTACGGCGAGACGTTGTTCTATCGAAGGCAGCATTGGGGAAATGTCTAAAAATGAAATCAAGCGTTGGATGATACGCAATTGCGCGGCTTGCGCCAAGCAATGGCGGCCATAATGAACGCCATAATGGACGGCGCCATGGATTATCGGGATAATCGGCGCTTTGCCGGCTACATGGATTGACAGCATGCGTTGCGCCGGTTTTGAAATGGAATCGAACTATGGCTATTCGCCTCATTGTCGGGCTCGGCAATCCCGGCCCCGAATACGAACAAACCCGGCATAACGCCGGATTCTGGCTGCTCGACGCACTGGCCGGCAAGCCGCTCGCCCGCGAAATACGCTTTAATGCGCTGGCCGGCAAAACCCGCTACGCCGGTCACGAGATATGGTTGCTGCAGCCGCAGACCTTCATGAACCGCTCAGGCCAATCAGTAGGCGCACTGGCGCGTTTCTACAAAATCGCGGCCGACGAAGTATTAGTGGTCCATGACGAACTCGATCTACCGCCCGGCGCCGCCAAACTGAAAAAAGGCGGCTCCTCCGGCGGCCATAACGGTTTGAAAGACATCACCGCCGCGCTGGGCACGCAGGACTATTGGCGGCTGCGCCTGGGCATCGGCCATCCGCGCACCGCCGAATCGCAACAAGCGGTCGTCGATTACGTACTGCACCGTCCGCGCAAGGAAGAACAAAAGCTGATCGATGAGGCAATTGAAAAAAGCCTGAGCATCATCCCGCTGCTGTGTGAAGGTAAATTCGACAGCGCTACGATGCAATTGCATACAGCGAAATGAAATAAAGCGCGACTAAAAACGCGCCCCAAAAAAAACGCTGGCCATCCTTTCGGATGCCAGCGTTTTTCAATGCTTAAATTTAAAATCAAGTTTTATGATTTGGACGGATACACCGTCTTGAATTTCTCTTCCAACCCTTCCGCATCGATGGCGCCCGGAATCCGGCTGCCGTCAGCAAAAAAGATCGTCGGCGTACCGCTTACCCGCAGTTTTTTCCCCAATGCCAATACCTTCTCATTCGGCGCAGAACAGGAAACCGGCGCACTCGGCGTAGCCTTGCCATCGACCATCCAGGCCTCCCATGCCTGACTTGGATTGGCCGAACACCATACATTGCGTGAACGCACGACTGAATCCGGCGACAAAATGTTGTACAGGAAGGTATATACCGTCACGTTATCGACGCCCTTGAGCGTCTGCTGAAGTTTTTTACAATACCCACAATTCGGATCTTCGAATATTGCGATGACCCGCGAGCCGTTGCCTTTGACCGTCTTGAATGCCAAATCCAATGGCAGATCGTTGAATTTCACTGCCGAAATGGCATCGACCCGATCCTTGGTGTAATTCTGGTAAGTCTGCACATCCACCACGTTGCCGATGAACAAATATTTACCCTTGGCATCGGTATACAAAATATCCGGCGCACCACCGCCATTCACCTGGACTTCATACAGACCGGAATAAGGGGTCTTGGTGACAGCGATGACTTTGGTGCCATCGCCGAGGCGCGGCTCGATCGTTTTCTTGATAGTTTCTTCTATCGTTTGGGCCGATGCCAGCGATGACATGACGGCCAGCAACAGGCCAGCAATCGTAATGGACGTACATTTGAACATAAGAGATCCTCTTTCTAAATTACTTGATTTGGCCAAGCGCATGCGTCATCAGACGACGCTTCAAGGCGGGTAGGCGATTAACCAGATTCAAGCCGATATTACGCACGACACGCAAAGGTTCGGCATCGACTGCGAACAAACGCGCCAGGCTATCGGTAGCGACTTGCATTAATAACACATCTTCCTTGCGCATTCTAGCGTAGCGCGCCAGCACGCGCGGGTCGCCACAGTCACGATACGGCTCCCGCTCGTTAAGAGTTTTCAGCAGCACTGCAACATCGGCAAAACCCAAATTCATGCCATGCCCGGCCAGCGGATGGATCACATGCGCAGCATCGCCGATCAACGCCACCCGCGGCGCGACCATTGCATGCGGCTTGATCAACGCCAGCGGAAAATCCTTGACGATCTCGGGTTGCAGCGGCGTCAATTCACCCAATTGTTCACCGGCCAGCAGCGACAAACGCTGCGCCAATTGCGCCGGCGACTCGCGCAACAGCGTGTGCGCCAACGCATCCGGCGCGGACCATACCAGCGAGACTTGCCGATCCGGCAAAGGCAGCAACGCAACGATGCCCTGCGCCTCGGTGAACCATTGATAGGCAATGCCATGATGCGCTTTGCTGCAGGCGAAATTGCTGACGACGGCGCGCTGATGATACGAGCGATAATCGAGTCCGATATCGCACTGCGAACGCACCCAGGACTGGCCGCCGTCGGCGCCCACCAAAAGCTGCGCGCTCAAGCGTTCGCCGTTATCCAATTGCAAACTCACCTGATCCTGATCGCTCTGCATCGCGATTGCCGCCGTGCGGACGATCTGCAGATTCGGCGCGAACTTCAGCGCCGCATCGAGCGCCCGGTTCAGATTATTGTCTTCGACAATCCAGGCCAAGGCACCGACCCGCGCCGAATACGCATCGAAGGCCAGCACACCGGGATTATTTTCCGCATCGCCCGTCACCACCATTCCGTCGACTGCCGTTACACGATCGGCATCGAGCGCATCCCAGACTTTTAATGACGCCAGCAAATCGTACGCGACCTGATTAATGGCATAGACTCGCGCATCCCAAGCTGCCGGCGGTGGCGTCGGCTTGGCTGATGCTGGCGCCATCGCAGTGCCGGCAATCAACAAAATTACGCGCTGGCCGGCCTGCGCCAACGCCAGCGCGGCGGCCTTGCCGATCACGCCGCCGCCGACTACGCAAACATCGACGGTCGCGGAAACAGAAGAGGAATTTTTCATTCGGCCATTATAGCGGCAGCGCCAAAACATTTTTGGCGAAGGTGTTTGCGTTTTGAAAATGTTTTGCTATACTCTCGCCTCTTGGCCTGGTAGCTCAGTCGGTAGAGCAGAGGATTGAAAATCCTTGTGTCGGTGGTTCGATTCCGCCCCGGGCCACCAAAGATGATTTATCTAAAGCAGCACTATGTTTAAGTAGTGCTGCTTTTTTGTTGCCTCTTTCAAGTGGAAAAATGTGCGTTTTTTGCTTAAAAACACGTGAAATTCACGATTTTCGTCAGAGTAGAATTGAATGCCGATGTAATACGCTAGGCATTCCATCGTAATAATTTTCTGTTGCGTTAAACGCCCAATTCTTAGATACTCCCTACAACAACTAACCCGCAATGCCGAAGGGCTTGACCATTTGGAGTGTGGGGGAATAAGCCGGCGAAAGCCGGTTTTTTCATTTAAAGGACAAAATGAGGGGCGAAAGCACCGTAAGTCCGCTTCGGACTCGAATCTACATTGATGGCTATAACTTATACTATGGATGCCTCAAAGGCACTCCGCACAAATGGTTAGACATTTGCACCCTTTTTGAACGTCACATCATCCCTTCCATACTCGTCAAAAAAGACGACAACGTTGCAACCGTAGAGCTGCTGCCTCTTGCTATTAAATTCTTTACAGCAGAAATCCTTGAAAAAGCAGCAAAGGCCGACGACTCCGTATCCTCTCAACGACGTTATCACAATGCACTGCGTAAAGTTGGTGGCTCTCGCATCGAACTAATTTGTGGTTATTACTCTCTAGTTGAATCGAAGGCTAAAATCGTCGATGCAGATGCCCCAACCAAATGGCCACGGTTTTGCCAAGACATTTTGGTTTGGAAAGCAGAAGAAAAACAATCAGATGTTAATCTCGCATTGCAGCTATATCACGACGCGGTTTCAGGATCTGTGGACCATCAAATTGTCGTCACAAATGATACCGACATAGCACCGGCGCTAAAATTAATCAGGGATCATACATCTGTGAGAATTGGCTTAGTGATCCCAACTCGAGACCATCAGCGACGTCCAAATGCAGATTTAAAAAAATATTCGCAT
>DATMOE010000247.1:0-3761 GCA_035568435.1 Herbaspirillum sp.
CAACGCGGTGATACCGCGTATCGCTACCGGACTGCCGACCGCCAATTTGCCCTTCGACTTTCCATTGATCCAAACCATATCGCCGCCCGCCGCAACGGCAGTGACTTGCACCGCCTCGAAGCCTTGCGCGCGCTTGACGAAGACAAACGAATCCGCACCGTTGCGCACCAACGCCGCCGTCGGTACGGCGACACTGCCGGCGACGACCGTGCGGCCGATCAGGCGCGCTTGTACGAATTGATTGAGTTTCAGGCAGCTATCCGCAGCCACTTGCTGCGCGCGGATCAGCGTGCTTTGATTGAGGCCGTTGATTTGCGGCGATATCGCGATGACGCGAGCGCTGTTGCAGTCCTTGATTTGCAGCAAGTCGCCAATGTGCATCTGTGCGGCCTGCTCACGCGAAGCCTGCAGATCGATCCACAAGGCCTGCTCCCGGCCGATTTTGGCGATAGGCATCCCCGCCTCGATCCGCTGGCCGACATTGATCGGCAGCTCAAGCACGGTGCCTGCGGCGTCGGCGCTCACCGTCAGATACGGCGACAAAGCCTGGGTAGCGACCAAGCGATGAATTGCGGCATCGCCAAGCCCGGCGGCGCGCAAGGCCTGATATTGCTCCTTGGCGGCGACATCGGCCTGCATCGCATTGCCGCGGGTTTCCTCCAGGCGCGAGCGCGCGATGATGCCGTCCTTGAACAAGCTTTCATCGCGCATCAATTTTTCATCGGCCAGACGGGCCTGTATTGCTTGTTGCAAGTAGGTGCGCTGCATTTCCACCCAAGGCTGGCTAAACAGCGTGGCGACGGCGCTGCCGGCGCGCACCTGTTGCAGGGAGGAGACCTCGATATGCTGCACGACCCCGCCGACAACGCTGCTGACCATGGCCACTGCGCTAGTCGGCGCTACCACCGTGCCGGACAGATATTGGTCATTGTCGTTGCCGCTACTGCTACCCCGCGTCAGCCCAGTCACGGGCGCCGGCGCGATCTCTGCGAGCGCGAGCGCGGTTTGAATGCCGCTCTGTTGCCATTGCGTGTTACTGATACGAATCAGTTGTGCCTGCTCGGCGGCGTGCGCCGGCGCCGGCGCAACTGTGCTGCCTGCAATGATGGCGCCGAACACTAAGGCGGCACTATTTAAACGGAAACTACAAAGGTTAAAATGTCTTGTTAATCGAGGCATGGCGGCGCTTCATAAAAGTTTGAATAGCGCCGATGGTGACCGGCATTTCTTAAGAAATTCTTAAGAAATAATCGCCACCATGTGAACATGGAAAATAGAACAAGGCTGCAGCATGCGTATTTTATTGGTAGAAGATGACCCGCAACTTGGACGCGCCACCCAGATCGGATTGGATCAATGCGGGTATGCGGTAGATTGGGTTCAGTCGGCTGAAAGTGCCCACACGGCAGTCAAGCTGCATCAATACAGCAGCATCCTGCTCGACCTCGGACTGCCGCAGGAAGACGGCATGCAAACTTTATCCCGCCTGCGCAGCGCAGGCTATGCCGGAGCGATCATGATCGTCACCGCACGCGATCAAATCCCGGACCGGATTGCCGGCCTCGACAGCGGGGCGGATGATTTTATCGTTAAGCCCTTCGACCTCGATGAATTGGCGGCGCGCATTCGTTCGGCCAGCCGGCGCGCAGCCGGCCGCACCCGGGAGCTTATCCGCCATGGCGACATTGAAATCGATGTCGCGGCCCGGCAGGTCAGCCAAGCCGGCCGCCCTGTTACCCTGACCGGCAAGGAATTCGGCATCCTGTTGATGTTAATCGAGCAAAGCGGCCGCGTGCTCAGCCGCGAACAACTGGAGGAAACCTTATACAGTTGGGGCGAAGAAATCGAGAGCAATACAATTCAAGTACATGTGCATCATTTACGCAAAAAGCTCGGCAAAAAACTGATCAAGACCGCCCATGCGATCGGTTACACCATCGATAAACAATCAGGGATATCGGTCGCATGAGCGCGCTGAGCACACCGAACGCATCGGCATCCGGCGCCAGTTGGTCGTTGCGGGGCATCCTACTGGCCGTCATATTGACATTGACACTCGGGCTCTGGGGCCTGAGTACGCTGATCGTCTACCTGAATGCCGACCGGGAAAGCCAGGAACTTTTCGACCAATCGCTAGAGGAAACCGCCAATCTGCTGCTGTCTCTGGCCGACCATCAGTTGCAAGAACGCATGACAATAAACGCGGCGCAACTGGCCCAGACCAATGACAATCGCCACAACCCGTATCTCAAGTTCGAGATCAGGGACAGCACCAAGCGGCTGATGTACAAAAACAGCGATGCACCCACGGCCTTGTTCACCGGCGATCGCCCCGACGGCTTTATCTGGGCCACCGTGAACGAACAGCGCTGGCGCATCTACACCACCTGGGATGACGGACGACATCTGCAAATCCAGGTCGTCGAACCGAACACTCACCGCACGGAAATCAGCAGCCGTTTTGCTTATAAAATTTTCTGGTTTGCGCTGTTGATCATGCCGTTGATGGCCGCGTCGATCTGGTGGACCGTCGACCGCGTCTTTCGCGTGCTGCGGCGTTCCGCTGACGAAGTGTCGCAGCGCACGCCAAATGACTTGGGGGATGTCAGCATGGCAGGTATACCAAGTGAAGTACACCCCTTGCTACTGGCCATCAACCGCCTGTTCGAGCGCGTGCGCCGGACCTTGGAACATGAACAGCGTTTCACCGCCGACGCGGCGCACGAACTGCGCACGCCGCTGGCCGCGATCAAGACCAATTTGCAAGTGATACAGCGGGCGCGCAGCGATGCCGAACGGGCTGAATTCATCGACGGCCTGAGCACCAGCGTCGACCGCGCCAGCCGGCTGGTCGAACAGTTAATGACATTGGCCAGGCTGGATCCGAATGAAAAATACCCTGATCTGAAAGTGCTGGATATAGCCGAAGTGATCGCCACTCAACTGCCCGGCCTGCGCGCGCAAGCCGGGCTGCAGCAACTGCATCTTGATGTCCGGCTCGAGCTTGCGCCGTGTTTGATCCACAAGGACTTTTTTTTGATCTTGCTGAGCAATCTGCTCAATAACGCATTCCGTTATACGCCGCGGCACGGCCGCGTGTCGCTGTCTTGCCGCCGCGAACAACACTTAGTGTGCTTGACCGTCGCCGACTCCGGACCAGGCATTCCGCCTGAGATGCACGAGCGCGTATTCGATCGTTTTTTCAGGCTGGCCGATGCGAATAAGCCGGGCAGCGGATTGGGACTCTCCATTGTCAAGCGCATCGCCGACACCCACGACGCCAGCATTCGCTTAGGCCCCGGTCTACAGGGCGCCGGACTGGCAGTTGAGGTGCGGTTCCCCGCCTAGCATCATGGGATGTGCGATTTTGTCTTGCGCCGAAAAATAGATTACAAACAGTCTGTTTTTAATTAATTTAAACAAAAGAAGCCAATTTTTAATTAAATTATTATCCATTTAAAGAAATTAGTGATGCGTTTAGGGCAACGCTGCATGCGACAGACGGCGCACTGATTGGTGCGCCGCCGGCCTCAAGCGTCAGGCCTCAGACGCCTGCCGACGCCAGCGCCGAGTTGAACGTCGCGCTCGGACGCATTACGGCCTTCACTTTGGCGTCATCAAGCTGGTAGTAGCCGCCGATGTCCACCGGCTTGCCCTGCACCTCGATCAACTCGGCAACGATCTTCTGCTCGTTGTCCGCGAGCGTCTTCGCCAGCGCGGCAAAGGAAGCGGCAAGTTCAGCATCTTCCTTCTGTGCCGCC
>DATMOE010000248.1:0-5647 GCA_035568435.1 Herbaspirillum sp.
GGCGGCACAGAAGGAAGATGCTGAACTTGCCGCTTCCTTTGCCGCGCTGGCGAAGACGCTCGCGGACAACGAGCAGAAGATCGTTGCCGAGTTGATCGAGGTGCAGGGCAAGCCGGTGGACATCGGCGGCTACTACCAGCTCGATAACGCCAAAGTGACGGCCGTGATGCGTCCGAGCACGACGTTCAACTCGGCGCTGGAGTCGGCAGGCGCCTGAGGCCGGCGGCGCACCGAACAGTGCGCCGACTCAATAGCAGTTAGCGCATACCGGGAACCGAAGGCAAAGCGACTCATGATTACGCCGCCGGCCACTTGCCCAAGATACTGCCGTACATCGGCAATAAACCCTTGCAATCCATTCACAACGGTACGCTGGAGAAATTCATCAGTGACCGTATGACACCGAAAATCAAATCTGGTGGCATCGTGAAGATCTTGTCGCCGGATACGGTGAACAAGACATTGGAGGTGGTCCGGACCGTATTGATTAGGTCCGCTCGCGTATGGCGCAATGACGACGGTACGCCATGGCTTGCTTCGGCACCGTTGATTGAGCTGTTGGAAAACAAAAACCGCCGCCAACCCTATCCGATTACTTGGGAAGAGCAGGATTATTTGTTCCAAGAGCTGCCTCCGCACCTTGAGCGCATGGCGTCATTCGCGGTCAATACGGGGGTACGCGCTGAAAATGTGTGCAATTTGAAATGGGATTGGGAACAGCGGCTGCTGGAAATTGGCCGCAGCGTGTTTGTTATCCCGGCGTCAGAATTCAAGTCTGGCCGGTCGCATGTGGTCATCTTGAACGATGCGGCGCAAGCGGTTATCCAGTCGATGAGGGATAAGCATGATGTCTATGTCTTCCCATTTCGTGGTGACCGAATCTGGGAGATGGGAAACAACGGCTGGAAGCAAGCCCGAGAACGTGCGGGATTGCCCAAAGTACGGGTGTACGACTTGCGCCACACCTTCGGTATGCGCTTGCGTTATGCGGGCGTATCTGAAGAAGACCGTGCGCTGTTGCTGGGTCATGCGACAAAAAGCATGCCGCAGCATTACGCAACGGCCATCGTTGAACGTCTGGTTGAACAGGCGAACAAGGTGCGGCGGTCCGAACGTCCAATGACTATCCTGAGAGTCGTCAATGGGTAATCGGAAAAGAGTCGCGCAAAAGTCGCGCAGCACAATTTTAAATTGTCGCGCAAAAAATAAAGCCCTTGGCGCGGGAACGCTAAGGGCTTGAATTTAAAGTAATACTTTATAGAAACTGGTTGCGGGGGCAGGATTTGAACCTACGACCTTCGGGTTATGAGCCCGACGAGCTGCCAGACTGCTCCACCCCGCGTCTGAAGAACGAAAGTATATATGACATCGCTATTTATAGCAAACCAATTCAGCGCACCGGCGCAATGATACACTGCGATCTGATCGAAAAAACGGCGCCGCGGCACGCATCCTCAACCCATCCGGGCCAAGCGTCAGATCACGATTAATCCAAAACCGAGCCGGCTATTTTCTATGAAATTCTGTTCCGAATGTGCGCACCCAGTCGTTCTGTCCATCCCCGCCGATGACAACCGGCCGCGTTTCGTCTGTCCGAACTGCGGCACCATTCATTATCAAAATCCGAAACTGGTGGTCGGCTCCATTCCCGTTTGGAAACACGATGGCGTGGTCCATGTCCTGCTGTGCAAACGTGCGATCGAACCGCGCTACGGCTACTGGACGCTGCCCGCAGGTTTCATGGAGAACGAAGAAACCACTGCCGATGCAGCGCGCCGCGAAACCATTGAAGAAGCCGGCGCCAATATCGAATTGCATGGGCTGTTCTCGCTGGTCAATGTCCCGCACGTTCATCAAGTACATCTGTTCTACCGCGCCACCTTGTTGGATCTGAACTATGCCGCCGGCATTGAAAGCCTGGAAGTCGGCCTGTTTACCGAAGATACCATTCCCTGGGAAGATATCGCCTTTCCAACGGTGGAATTTACCTTGCGCAGTTTCTTTGCCGATTTGCATAAAAATAACGGCTACGGTCTACATACCGAAGACATCCGCAAACGCATGTCATTGCAGGCTTGAGGCACGCCCTAGTGCTGGAATCCCGATGATTATCTGGCTGGAACACGATACGCCGTTTCCCGATCCCGCCACCGCATTGACCGAGGAAGACGGCGCTGCCGGCCTGCTTGCCGCCGGCGGTGATCTGTCGCCGCAACGCTTGCTGAGCGCCTATCGCCAAGGCATATTTCCATGGTATTCCGAAGGTCAACCGATTCTCTGGTGGAGTACCGATCCGCGCATGGTGCTCCATTGCGACGATCTCAAAATATCGCAGAGCCTGCGTAAAAAACTGCGCCGCGTCGAGCATAGCCAACACGACCCGCAAGGCGACCGGCGTTGGGAAATCCGTTTCGATTGCGCATTCGAAGAGGTCATACGCGCCTGTGCGGGGCCGCGCCGCGACGGCACCGGCACCTGGATCTCGGAAGACATCGTCACCGGCTATAACGCCCTGCATCGCGCCGGTTTCGCCCATTCGTCTGAAGTCTGGCTGGACGGCGCATTGATCGGCGGCGCTTACGGCGTCAGTATCGGCCAGATGTTTTACGGCGAATCCATGTTTGCCCGCGTTTCCGACGCCTCGAAGATCGCATTAGTTTATTTGGTGCAATTTCTCAAACAACAGGGCGTGCAGCTAATAGATTGTCAGCAGGAAACGGCGCACTTGGCTTCGCTCGGTGCAACGCCGATCAGCCGCAACGATTTTCTGGCACATTTGCGGCAAGCGATTCAAGCCGACCAGATCAAGCAATGGAAGCCGCTCGCGCTGTATTAGAACGCATTTCATAAATAGGCAAAGTGCGAATGAGGCTATTTGGCTATTTATGAAATGCGTTCTGAAATCCTGTAGTAGACTAATAAAACTGCATTGCCAAAGTCGAATCATCGGGGATCCTCGGATCATTCAGCCAATGACACACCTTAAAGACCTGCCCTTCTCTACTCTGCAGTTCTATGCAACTGCGCCCTATCCATGCAGTTATCTGGATCATCAACAAGCACGCTCGCAAGTTGCCACGCCCACCCATCTGATCAATGCCGATGTCTATTCGGAATTGGTCAAAAACGGTTTCCGGCGTAGCGGCGTATTCACCTATCGCCCCTATTGCGACGGTTGCCATGCGTGTACGCCAGTGCGCATCGACACCGAGGCGTTCCAGCCCAATCGCAGTCAGCGCCGCGCCTGGACGCGCTATCAGAGCGGGCCACAGGCGCTGACCTCGCTGGTGACCAAGCTGGCCTACGCCGACGATCATTACGATCTTTATCTGCGTTACCAAACGGCACGGCATGCCGGTGGCGGCATGGATCAGGACAGCCGCGATCAATATGCCCAGTTTCTGCTGCAGAGCAAAGTCAATACCCGTCTGGTGGAATTCCGCGACGCGGACAATATATTGCGCATGATCAGCATCATCGATGTGCTCGATGATGGCTTGTCCTCGGTCTACACATTCTATGACCCGGACCAGCCGGGCGCGTCTTACGGCACCTACAACGTACTATGGCAAATCGAACAGGCCAAGCGCCTCGGGCTGCCTTATATCTATCTCGGCTATTGGATTGAACAAAGCCGGAAGATGGCTTACAAGACCAATTTCCGGCCTCTGGAAGCCTTGCGCGGCGGTAGTTGGCAAGCAATCTGAGCGGGCGGTTTCTAGAGTGCACTAAAATAGCGGGTTTTGCGGCTCATCTGTCGCGCTCACCCGAATTTCACCGACTGGTTTCCACCGTGCCCGATATCTACCCACTCGTCCGCCCGCTCCTATTCGCACTCGATGCAGAACAAGCCCACCACCTGACGATGCCCGCACTGCGCCGTGCGCAACGCCTGGGCCTGACCGGATTGATCCGGCGCCCCGCAGCCGATCCGCGCAACGTCATGGGCATCCGTTTTCCGAATCCGGTCGGTCTGGCTGCCGGTCTGGACAAGGATGGCGCCTACATCGACGCGCTGGCCGCACTGGGTTTCGGCTTCATTGAAATCGGCACCGTCACGCCGCGCGCGCAAGCCGGCAATCCGCGACCGCGCATGTTCCGGCTGCCGCAAGCCAACGCCATCATCAACCGGCTTGGATTTAATAACGGCGGCGTGGATGCCTTCGTCAGAAACGTCCAGTCTTCACGGTTTTATCAAGAGCGTACCGGCGTGCTGGGTCTGAACATCGGCAAAAATCTCGATACGCCAATCGAACGCGCGGCCGAAGATTATCTGCACTGTCTGCACAAGGTCTATCCATACGCCTCGTATGTAACCGTCAATATTTCATCGCCGAACACCAAAAACCTGCGCCAATTGCAAGGCGCGAGCGAACTCGACGACTTGCTGGCGCAATTGAAAACAGCCCAGCGCGCATTGGCCGATCAGCATCGGCGCTACGTACCGCTGGTGCTGAAAATCGCGCCGGACATCGATGACGAACAAATCAAAACCATCGCCGACGCATTGATCCGCCATGGCATCGACGGCGTGATCGCCACCAACACCACCATCACCCGCGACGCGGTGAGCGGCATGGCCCACGGCGAAGAAGCCGGCGGCTTATCGGGCGCGCCGGTATTTGCGTTATCGAACCGAGTAATCGCAGGACTCAAAAGCGCACTCGGCGATGCATTGCCGATCATCGGCGTGGGCGGCATCATGTCCGGCGCCGACGCCAAAGTAAAAAGCGATGCCGGGGCGTCGCTGGTGCAGATTTATAGCGGATTGATTTATCGCGGGCCGGTGCTGGTGCAGGAAGCAGCGGCCGCGCTCAAAGGAGCGCATCGTTAGGCCAACGTAAATTCACGCCATTTTTTGTAAATTCTCGTAGGCAAAATTCTCTGTCTTGAGATGACGATGCGAGCAAACAAAGCTGGATCGATCAATTTGTATTTCGCATCGGTTACAAATGAAGACATTCGGCTACGTTACGAAATATTGCGCCTGGCCGATGCGCTTATTATTCGTCATAATCGACGGCCCTGCCGGTATCGTATCGCTAGGCGCCGCCTGCATTGAACCCTCTTCCATTCAAAGGCATCATGAAATTTCATCGGACTTTCGCCCAATCGGCACTCGCGGCACTGACCTTCTCAAGCATGGCATTCATTTTTCCCCAGACCTCTTTCGCCACCCAAGTGATGGATTTCCGCGGCGAGGACGTGATACCGATGGCAGAGGAACTCAAGCCAACGCTGAAGCTCGACGCCAACCAAGAAACTCTATGGCGCAACGTCGAAGCAAAAACGCGCGTCATTGTGCGCGAGCAGCAGAGGCGCACCCAGCAACTCCAGGCCAGCGCCAATCAGCAGATGGCGAATCCGAACGTTGAACTGCGCGACCTGACCCCTGCAATCGAATCGGATGCCGCCCTGAGCAGCAGCGAGAACAAACAATTGCGCGAGCTATGGCTGACCATGAACGATGCGCTGGACGACGAGCAACGTCAGAAAGTACGCTTATACATCGCCGATCGTTTGCAGCGCGCCAGCTTTCCTGTGTCCAACAGCAATTCAATGAAACCAAAAAGCAGCGACGGGTCCTCTGGACGTCAGGGACGCGGTGGGATGAGTGGCGGCATGGGTGGTGGAATGGGCGGCGGCG
>DATMOE010000249.1:0-14900 GCA_035568435.1 Herbaspirillum sp.
CGCATTGTGGAACAGGGTTCGCATGCGGAGCTGCTGACGCATGGTGGATTGTATGCGCGCTTATGGGCGCATCAGAGCGGTGGCTTCCTGGGTGAAGAAGATGATGACACGGAAGAACTGGCGCGTGCTTGAGCGGGTAGAAGTAAGCGCCTCCTCAGCGCTTACTCAGCGCTTACTTCTGCCCGCAAGCGCGCAATCACCCCATCCAGCGCATCGAGATCCGCAAAATTAATAATCAGCTGGCCCTTATTCCTGGCCCCGGTTCTCACCACAACCTGCGTCGCCAGCAGATCGGATAACTCTTCCTCAAGTCGTGCAATATCGCGCGATTTCTCTTTGCTGCCGCCATCGCGTGGTTTGCTGCCGGCCGATTGCTCGGCGATGGTCCGCGTCACCAGTTTCTCCGCTTCCCGCACCGACATGCGCTTGGCCACGATCTGATTGGCCAGCGTGATCTGATTGCCGGCATCGACCGCCAACAGCGCACGCGCATGGCCCATATCGATATCGCCGGCCATCAGCATGGTCTGAACCGGTTTGGTCAGATTGATCAAGCGCAACAAATTGGAAACGGCGCTGCGCGAACGGCTCACCGCCGAGGCTGCCTGCTCATGCGTGAAATTGAATTCCTGCAGCAAACGATGAATGCCCTGCGCTTCTTCCAGCGGGTTCAAATCTTCGCGCTGCAGATTTTCGATCAGCGCAATCGCCGCGGTTTTCTGATCGTTGGCTTCGGTAATGATCACCGGCACCGCCTCCAGCCCGACCAACTTGGCGGCCCGGAAACGGCGTTCGCCGGCGATGATTTCGTAACGATCCTGGCCGTTATGCGAAGCGATCGAACGCACCAGAATCGGCTGCAGCACGCCCTGTTCCCGGATCGAATCGGCCAGTTCGTTCAATGCGCCTTCATCCATGCGCGTGCGCGGCTGATACTTGCCGGTTTGCAGCAGGTCGACCGACATCGCGCACATGGCGCCCGGTGTATTGCTTGCCAATTCGGTGATGTCGCTGGAATTGCCTAGCAATGCTTCCAGACCGCGGCCGAGGCCTTTCGATTTTTTGGTAACCATGTGTCTTTTCTGAGGCTTCGCTGATTAAAGTGTTTTGATGCGTTCGACCATCTCCGCGGCGAACTCGACATAAGCTTGCGCGCCCTTGGCTTGCGGATCGAAATTAACACCGGGGATGCCATAGGATGGCGCTTCGGCCAATCGCACGTTGCGCGGGATGACGGTATTGAATACTTTGTCGCCGAAATGCTGTTCCAGTTGCGCCGATACCTGCTGCGATAAGGTCATGCGCGGATCGAACATGACGCGCAGCAAACCGATAATTTTTAAATCCGTATTCAGTTTGGCGTGGACCTTTTTGATGGTATTGACCAGATCGGATAATCCTTCCAGCGCGTAATACTCGCACTGCATCGGGATGATCACGCCGTTGGCGGCGCACAAGCCGTTGAGCGTCAATAACGAGAGGGCTGGCGGACAATCGACCAAAATAAAATCGTAGTCGTCTGCAACTGCCGTAAACGCCAGCTTCAGCCGCTTTTCACGATTGTCCAATTCCACCATTTCAATTTCTGCGCCGGCCAGTTCACGATTGGCCGGCAGTACATCGAACTGCCCGGCTTCGGAGCGCTGCCGCACGGCAGAGATATCGGACAATCCAAGCAAGACTTCGTAAATCGACGCTGTCAATTCAGCCTTGTTGATGCCGGCGCCCATTGTTGCATTGCCTTGCGGGTCCAGATCGGCCAATAGCACGCGCTGACCGATTTGCGCCAGACCACCCGCCAGATTAACTGCGGTGGTGGTCTTGCCGACACCACCTTTTTGATTCGCAACGCAGAATATTTTTGCCATGGTTTTGTAATTATTAGTTTGTCGAGAATGTTGCCGATGAGGTTACCAATGCGCTTGCCAATCGAATCCCGGCAATCGGTGAGGAATGGTGTTTGCTCATTGGTGTGTTTTGATCAGTTTGGAAGTATCGAAACCCTGCTTGGTCGCATTATCGACACGGCTTTCGTAATCCGCCTGGGAAAGTGTGGGCGTGCGGGAAAGTATCCACAAATACTGGCGATCGGGGCTGCCAACGGTCGCGACCGAATAATTTTTATCCAGATCGAGGATCCAGTAATCGCCCCAGAACATCGGTATCCAGGATAACCAGGCCGGCGCAAAACTTACCTGCAGTTTTGCGTTGCCGCTCTTATCGATCACTCGTGCTTGACCAACCGCAAGATCCAGGCTGCCGTTGGCCATTTTGCAGCGGTTCGCTATTTCGATTGTTTTGTCCGTCATGACGCGGTAATCGGCAGTGGTATTGCCGATACATTGTTTTTGAAAGCTGTTTGGAAATCTAGCGATCTCATACCAGCGTCCGGCATAGCGTGTTAAATCGACCGAAGGCGCGGTTTCAACTTGTTGCGCCAATGCCGGCAATAAGGTCAGCATCCAGGCAATGCCCGTCCCTGCCACCGTGAAGCGCTTAAATAGGTGCCTCATGCCCTTCTTTCTATAAAGATGAGATGACGTTCCGCCTGTAGCTGCGGTACCGCCAGCGGCCGTATTTCACGGACCTTCCAACCATCCGGCAAGCGCTTGATTTCCTCTTCCGGTACCAACCCCTTCATCGCAATGTAATGACCGTCCTGCGCCAGCAAATGCTGCGACCAATTGATGAAATCATTCAGTTCTGCAAAGGCGCGCGAGGTAATGACATCAAATGCTTGTTGTTTTGGCAATTGTTGCAATTGCAGTTGTTCGACGCGAGCGGTATAAACCGTAACGTTGCTTAATTGCAACTCTGCCTTTGCTTGCGTCAAAAAGGCGGTTTTTTTGTGCACGGTATCGATCATGGCGATTTGCATTTCCGGCTGCACTTCGGCGGCCCAGATTGCCAATATCATACCGGGCAAACCACCGCCGGCGCCCACATCCAACACACGTTGCGCACCGGTGAAGGCAGTTACTGCCGCCAGCGAATCCAGCAAATGATGCGTGAGCATCTGCGCCGGATCCCGTACCGCCGTGAGGTTATAAACTTTATTCCATTTGGAAAGCAGCGCCAGATAAGCCAACAGTTTTTGATGCTGCGATGGACGCAAATTCAGACCCAGGCTTTCGATACCCGCTTCGAGCCCTTGCGCCAAACTGTTCTGAGACAAATCCGCCACTGTCATTCAAGCCGCCTGATTGCCATGTTCGGCAGCACGTTTCAGATCGCCTTTTTTCAAATGCACCAGCAATAGCGATAACGCTGCCGGCGTGACGCCGGAAATACGAGAGGCTTGTCCCATCGTTTCAGGTTTATGTTTATTCAACTTCTGCCGCACTTCAATCGATAAAGCCTGAACTTCCATGTAATCCAAATCGGCCGGCAGCGGCAGATTTTCGTTTCCTTTGTGACGTTCGATTTCACCGGCTTGCCGATCGATATAACCGGCGTATTTCAACTGGATTTGCAATTGTTCTTTGACTGCATCCTGTTCAACGCCAGAGCCTGCCAGATCCTGGCCATCGACGCCCTTCAAAGTCATCAATTTATCGTAACTGACATTGGGCCGCGCCAATAAATCGGATAAGGCATATTCGCGCTCAATGGCTTTACCTAATACACGCTCCGCTTCGGCCGCGCCGAGGATGCGCGGATTGACCCAAGTGCTTTTCAACCGTTGCAGTTCCAGTGCAACCGCTTCGCGTTTTTGCTCGAATGCGGCCCATTGCGCATCGCCGACACAACCCAGTTGACGGCCAATTTCAGTCAATCGCATATCTGCATTGTCTTCACGCAAACTCAAACGATATTCAGCGCGGCTGGTAAACATCCGATACGGCTCTTGCACACCTTGGGTAACCAGGTCGTCGACGAGCACACCCAGATAAGCCTGATCGCGACCCGGTGTCCAGGCATCTCGTTCCTGCGTTTGCAATGCCGCGTTCAAACCGGCCAGCATGCCTTGCGCGGCAGCCTCTTCATAACCGGTAGTGCCATTGATCTGGCCGGCAAAAAAGAGGCCTTTTATCAGCTTGGTTTCCAGCGATGCCTTCAAACCGCGCGGATCGAAATAGTCATATTCGATGGCATAGCCGGGGCGCAAGATGTGCGCATTTTCCATACCGGCCATTGATTGCACTAATGCAATTTGTACATCAAATGGCAAACTGGTTGAAATACCATTTGGATAATATTCATTGGTGGTAAGACCTTCCGGTTCCAGAAATATCTGATGTGAATCTTTACCGGCGAAGCGATGAATCTTGTCTTCAATCGATGGGCAATAGCGCGGGCCGACGCCTTCGATTACACCGGTGTACATCGGGCTGCGATCCAGGCCGGCCCGGATAATGTCATGCGTCCGTTCGTTGGTATGGGTAATAAAGCATGGCAATTGCCGTGGATGCATCGCTACCGAACCCATTACCGAAAAAACGGGAATAGGATCAAAATCGCCACCCTGCTCCTCCATCACGGAAAAATCGATCGTGCGGCCATCTATGCGTGGTGGCGTACCGGTTTTCAAACGGCCTTGCGGAAGCTTTAATTCTTTCAAACGCGCCGATAAGGAAATCGCTGGCGGATCGCCTGCCCGGCCTGCTGAATAGTTATTCAGGCCAACATGAATTTTTCCATCCAGGAAAGTGCCGGCCGTCAACACCACTGCTTTACCTAAAAATTTGATGCCCGTTTGCGTTACCGCGCCGATAACACGATCGCCCTCAACCATCAGATCATCGACAGCTTGCTGGAATAACCAGAGATTGGCCTGATTTTCCAGACGTGAACGGATGGCCTGTTTGTACAAAATACGGTCCGCTTGCGCACGTGTTGCGCGCACTGCAGGCCCTTTGGACGAGTTCAAAATGCGGAATTGAATGCCGGCTTCGTCAGTGGCAATTGCCATTGCACCACCCATGGCATCAACTTCTTTTACCAAATGCCCTTTTCCAATGCCGCCAATCGAGGGATTGCAAGACATCTGGCCTAAGGTCTCGATGTTGTGTGAAAGCAGCAAGGTTTTTTGACCCATGCGTGCGGCAGCCAGTGCAGCCTCTGTCCCGGCGTGACCTCCGCCGACAACAATCACATCAAATTGAGTAGGAAATAGCATGGGACACACTCTGACTGCTTTAAGGAAGAGGCGTGATTATAAAGTCTTTTTTAGGCAGATCGCCAATAGCCTCTTTTTATTGTGCTTCTTGTTGTGTTTCACGTGAAACATTATGGGTAATTTCTTCAATGAAAATTCAACGTAATTGTTTCACGTGAAACTTATTTTAAAAATGCGTCATAAGCCGTTTTTAAAATAAGAATTGAAACAACCATTAAAAATAGTTTCCGTACAAAACTACTGCCATAACGAATAGCAAGGCGACTACCAAAAGTGGAGCCGGCAATATTAAAAATTGCCATTAATAAACCTAGTTGCCAAATAATATGACCGCTAGCACCGAACCAAATCAAGGCCCCAATATTAGTCGCCACATTAACAACTTTAGACACAGCGGAAGCAGATAAAAAACTGAAGCCAAATACACGAACGAAAAGGAATACCAGAAAACTACCTGTGCCCGGACCAAACACACCATCGTAAAAACCTATCCCACTTCCCACCAAAACAGCAATCCAAATTTTCTTATTGCCAGTATGGATAGGCAAATGATGTTGGCCGAAGTCCTTTTTCTTCACGGTATAAACCGCAACGGCAAGCAGGACGAACGGTAATATCTTTCGAATTAAATCGGTAGGAATGTGGGTGACAGTCCAGGCGCCGGCAAATGAAAATAAAAATGCCGCTAAAGCGGCAGGTACAGCAGCACCCCATTCAAGTTTTACTTTTCGCGCAAAAGTGATTGCTGCCGCGCTGGTGCCACATACGCTAGCAACTTTATTTGTGCCAAATAAGGTTGCCGGCATCATGTTAGGAAACACGCTAAATAATGTTGGAATCAAAATTAATCCCCCACCCCCAACCACTGCATCGATTAAACCGGCCAAGAATGCGCCACTACATAAAATTAAATAATCGCTCATAAATATTTATAGATAAAACAGATAACAAAATAAGCCGGCAGATCATCGAGACCTGGTCCGGCTTATGGTTTATACGAAAACATTATTATCGCCTTCAAGCGCGAGGCGTTGTGGCAAATTTTCAGTAGGAATCAATTGATCAATACTGCGATAGGTATGGCAATAAGCACCGATAGCGTATTGTTTTAATACAAGATGTATATATAAATAGTAGTAATAATAAGACTAAGCAATTTCTGTGGATAAGTAGGTATTCATCTTACAAATCAAACACCTATGAGATTTATAAGTCCGTGATAAAGCCTGTATGCCAGAAGAATAGAATGGTAATAAAAAATTGCGTATTGCTAAACATTGTTTTATTCAGAATTTAATCACAGCTTATCCAAAGCTTTATCCACAGGTGGTTTTTGCCTTTGGTTTTTTGTTTTTCAGGTTTTCGGGTTCTTAGTTTTTTAATATTAGATTGTATATATAAATAGTAGTAGTAATAGAGCAAGACAATTTCTGTGGATAACCACTCTAAACATAATAAAAACAAAGACTTGTAGTTTGAATAAACGCTTCTTAAAGTCTGTATGTTTTTCTGAGAGTCTGTGGATAGATTTAATAAGCCGTGATTTTGAAGTGTTATTCCCACTTTACTAACGTGATATCAACAGATTTATCCACAAGCAGTTCGATAAATTTCGATCGGCCAAAAAAAACGCCGGATTATAAAAATCCGGCGTCTTCGTACTGCCTTACCTTGCCATTAAATCCCTCACGCTTTACCGCTTTATATTGATCCTGCCAAACTGATCATGTGTTGTGGCGATCAAATGTGCGCGCAACCACTTATGCGCCGGGTTGCGGGCATCACGTTCGTGCCAAAGCATATCGACATGTTCATCCGGGGTTTGAAACGGCAGTTCTTTTACGATCAATGCATCCGTCATCCCTGTAGCAGCGATGAGATGGCGCGGCAGCACCGTAATCAAGTCGGAGCTGGCAACCACCCTTCCGGCGGTGAAAAACTGGTTTACGGTCAGCAGAATGCGTCGTTCCCGGTTCAAGCTGGTTAAGACGTCATCAATGACGGCATGCGGTTTTCCAGACAAACTAACTAGTAAATGATCGGCTGCGCAGTAGGCATCCAGCGTTAATTCCTTTTTCGCCAGCGGATGGCTTTTATGCATCACGCAGACGTATTGTCCGGTATACAGACGCTCATGGCTGATCTGTGATTTGACCATGCCTTGGCCATCGGCCAATTGCGCCGTGACGCCTGGGAAAAAACCGACTGCCAGATCGATATCGCCGCGCAACAACATCGAGCGCGGGTCCCGCGTAGTGAGTGGCATCATCCGCACTTTCATACGCGGCGCGTCGGTCATGATCGAGCGGATCAGCGACGGCAGCCAGAGTGCGGCAGTCGCGTCCACCATTGCCATGCGGAAGGTGGTTTGCGCTTTCGATACGTCGAACGACTCCGGCGTGATCGCTGCTTCCAGTTCCGACAACGCTTTACGCACAGTCGGCCAAAGCTCTTCCGCGCGGGAAGTCGGCCGTACACCATGGGCCGTCCGAATCACCAGTTCATCGCCCAATGTATCGCGCAGGCGTTTCAGGGCATTGGAAACCGCCGGTTGCGTCATTGCGAGCAAATTCGAGGCCCGTGTCAGATTTTGCTCGGTCATGATTGCGTCAAATACCCGCAATAAATTCAGATCCAGTGTTAAAAAACTCATTATTTTCTCGTATGAAGATTGGTTTTATTATTGGGAAACAATATAACTGATATCTGAAAACGGAATTGGTATTGACATCACCAGATACATATACTGCAACGCAGCAATGAAACATTTATGAAGGAAGCGATCATGCGCACTACCACCGCAAATTTCAGTCATTTCGAAAAACGTCCAGTTACCAGCAAACTGGCTTCTTTACTGCGGGCGCTGGCTGATCGCTTTGATGCAAAAACAGCTGAAAAAACAAGGGCGAAGAATAAACGGGCAGTTGAAAGCATGGCTAATTGCTTTCAAGCTACGCAGCCGAACCTTGCAGCGGAACTTCGTTTCATCGCTTGGATGGGTTAAGTATCAAGTAGCACCAAGTAATATCAAGCAGCTTGCAGCAGTCGTAACAGCACTCCAATTTCAATAAAAATAATATGTCGTCAATCCTATTTATCGTCGAGTCTCTTAAGACCGCAATCCCCGCAGCTAGCGAGGCATTGGCGATAGCTGCTTTGATACTTCGCACAGCCGGTGGGATCGGCGCCCTGATCGCCCTCCTCATACTATTTCGCCCCTTGCTGACCGGTATTTGGCAGGTTCTGGTAATGACAATCAAGCCACGCTGAACCTTACAACAACGCGCGATACGACGCCGTTACCAAAGGGCAAGTATGTTGAGTCATATAACTGATGAAAATAGCATAAGTCAGCTGAGTCTAGTGAGCGCTCCCGAAAATAAGCTGCATAAATAAGCCCCGCCTGCATTTGCCGCGGGGTTTTGTTTATTCATTCCAGTCGCATAAATTATCTATGTAAGCCCATGCCGGCGTGATACCGTTACCGGACTTATTAATTCACAATAGCCTATCGCTTGCATCCCCATCATGTGCCAGTTACTCGGAATGAATTGCAATGTTCCAACCGACATTATTTTCAGCTTCACTGGGTTTGCGACCCGCGCTGGCATTACCGATCACCATAGCGACGGCTGGGGCATCGCCTTCTTTGAAGGCTCAGGCGTGCGCCATTTTGTCGATTATCAGGCTGCGACCGCTTCGCCGGTGGCACAACTGATTAAGCAATGCCCCATCAAATCGCAACATGTCATCGCCCACATCCGCAAAGCCACGCAAGGCCGCGTATCGCTGGCCAATTGCCATCCATTTGTGCGGGAATTATGGGGCCGCTATTGGGTATTCGCGCATAATGGCGATCTGAAAAATTTCCAGCCCGTCCTGAACGGCCCTTATCGTCCGGTCGGCACTACTGACAGCGAACTCGCCTTTTGTTATCTGATGCAGGCCTTGCGTGAGCGCTTCGGCGATGTCTTGCCCCCGCTGGCGGCACTCACAGCCGCTTTGCAGGAATTGATGGCCACCATCGCCGGACACGGCGCCTTCAATGTCCTGCTTTCCGACGGCTCTGCCCTATTCGCGCATTGTTCCACCAATTTGTATTATGTCGTGCGGAAATACCCGTTTGCATCGGCCAAGCTCTCCGATGAAGATCTGAGCGTCGATTTTTCGCAGGTAACCACGCCGGATGACCGCGTCGCCGTCATCGTCACGCAACCGCTGACCGAAAATGAAACCTGGACCCAATTTGCGCCAGGCGAATTAAAAGTATTCGTCGACGGCCTGCCGCAAGAAACGGTTTAAATCCCTGGTTTTGCGTTTCCCTTAAGCCGCCGTAAGTCCCGGCTGGCTGGGCAACTGAGCCTTATTTCAACATTTGTTGTCGACTTATACACAGGCTGCCAGAGCCACGCAGCTTTGATCGATCACTTGTGGATAACTTTGTAGGGCGAGAGTAAAATGGCACGCTCTTCAATATCCTTATTGGGATGTTCCATGCATCACAATTGCATAACATTAAGATAAATAGCGCCATGGAAAATTTCTGGCAGACCTGTTCCGCACAGCTGGAGCAGGAACTGACACCCCAACAATATAGTGCCTGGATCAAACCATTGGTGCCGCTCGATTTCGAGGATGGCCGCTTGCGCGTGGCTGCGCCTAACCGCTTCAAGCTGGATTGGGTCAAAACACAGTTCGCCAGCCGGATTACCGCGCTGGCCACGCAGTTCTGGGAACAGCCGATCGAAGTGCAGTTTGTGCTCGATCCGCGGACCAATAATGCGCGCCGCAGCAGCCCATCGCAGATGCCGGTCATCGGCGACAATTATCAAGGCAGCCAGGAAAATGCACGGGAATTGCCGGACCAGATCAACGAGCGATCTGTGGATAACACCCCCCGCCGTGACCTCACACGCATCAATAACGTCCTCACTTTCGACAATTTTGTTACAGGTAAAGCCAATCAATTGGCACGCGCCGCGGCCACCCAGGTCGCCAATAATCCCGGCGTTTCCTATAACCCGCTATTTCTCTACGGCGGCGTCGGACTCGGCAAAACGCACTTGATTCACGCTATCGGCAACCAAGTCCTGATCGACAATCCCTCCGCCAAAATCCGTTATATTCATGCCGAGCAATACGTTCGGGATGTCGTGACGGCTTATCAGCGCAAGGGTTTTGACGATTTCAAACGGTATTACCACTCGCTCGACTTATTGCTGATCGACGATATCCAATTCTTTGGCGGTAAAAGTCGCACCCAGGAAGAATTCTTCTATGCGTTTGAAGCGCTGATTTCCGCCAAGCGGCAAATTATCATCACCAGCGACACCTATCCCAAGGAAATCACCGGCATGGACGACCGGCTCATTTCCCGTTTCGATTCCGGCCTGACCGTGGCCATCGAACCGCCGGAACTGGAAATGCGGGTGGCGATTCTGCTCAAAAAGGCGACCCAGGAAGGCGTGACCTTCTCGGACGACGTCGCCTTCTTTGTCGCCAAACATCTGCGCTCGAACGTGCGGGAACTGGAAGGCGCACTGCGTAAAATCCTGGCCTATTCGCGTTTTCATGGCAAGGACATCACGATCGATGTCGTCAAAGATGCCCTAAAAGACCTCTTGTCCGTTCAAAACCGCCAGATCTCCGTCGAAAACATCCAAAAAACCGTCGCCGACTTCTTTAATATCAAAGTCGCCGACATGTATTCCAAAAAGCGTCCCGCCAATATCGCCCGCCCGCGTCAGATCGCCATGTATCTTGCCAAAGAGCTAACGAAAAAGAGCCTGCCCGAGATTGGCGATCTATTTGGCGGCCGGGATCACACCACCGTGCTGCATGCCGTGCGGAAAATCGCTGCAGACCGGAATAAAAATCCCGAATGCAATCATGAAATTCATGTGTTGGAACAGACGCTGAAAGGCTAACTAGGGGTCGCTTTGGGAGGTCAGGATTGATACAATCAGGAATGTTATCGATAGCGCAGGACCATAGTCGGAGGCTGGGTTTATATCCAGCGTTTTAAGGGGCGAAAATGGGAAACCTGCGGCAACGTGCAAACGGCTATCGCGAGCAAGCAATAACACAACAACTAGCAAGCAGCAGCAAGTTCCCCGAGCTATACAAGCTATACCAAGTGCGCTTTTGAAATGCATCCTTTAAACCATCACAAGCAAGGATATCGACTATGCAATTAGTCAAAACTCAAAGAGATACACTTTTGCGACCGCTGCAAATCGTGAGTGGTATTGTCGAGCGTCGGCACACATTGCCGATTCTGGCCAATATCCTCATACGCAAGGACGGCGAAAAAGTCTCTTTTCTGTCGACTGACATGGAAGTGCAAATCACCACTCACGCAGACGTCGGCGCCGGCAGCGAAATCGTCGGCACCACGGTTGCTGCACGCAAGTTGCTGGACATCTTGCGCGCCCTGCCCGAAACCGGCGACGTCACCGTCACGCTGGAAAACAAACGCATGACAGTGAAATCCGGCAAGTCGCGCTTCGCATTGCAAACACTGGCGGCCGAAGAATTCCCGACAGTCGTGCTGGCCGATCAATACAACGCCAAAGTTACGCTGCCGCAAAAGACCCTCAAGCACCTCTTTAACATGGTGCACTTCTCGATGGCGCAGCAAGACATCCGCTATTACCTGAACGGCCTGCTGCTGGTGGTCGAAGGCAAGAACGTCATCGCGGTTGCCACCGACGGTCACCGTCTAGCGTTCTGCCAGGTAGAGACCGATCAAGAGTTCCCATCGCGTCAAGAAGTCATCATCCCGCGCAAGACCATTCTCGAACTGCAGCGTCTGCTGGAAGACAACGACCAACCGGTCGAACTCGAAATCGCCAACAATCAAGTCAAACTGGTCTTTGCCGACATCGAACTGGTATCCAAACTAGTCGAAGGCAAATTCCCGGATTACACCCGCGTCATTCCGAAGGGTTACAAAAACGACTTCACGATCAGCCGCGATCAATTGCTACGTTCGCTGCAGCGCGCCGCGATCATGACCAGCGACAAATTCAAAGGCGTGCGTTGGGTCATTGCACCGGGCAGCCTGAAAATCAGCTCGACCAACGCCGATCAGGAAGAAGCAGTCGAAGAACTCGAAATCGACTACGGCGGCGATAGCGTGGACATCGGTTTCAACGTCACCTATCTGCTCGACGTCCTCAATAACCTGAAAGGCGACAACGTCAAAATCGCGATGGGCGATGCCAATTCATCGGCGTTGATCACCATTCCCGACAACGACGACTTTAAATACGTCGTGATGCCGATGCGTATTTAATACGACATCAGCGACGCGCTGACGAGGGGCCGCGCAACACCGTGCGGCCCCTTTGCCACTTTTAAGAAGCAGAGCATTTAAGCAATAGGTTTTCTTGTTTCCAGCGTTTTCCAGCAGTTAATTCAGAAGGTAACCATGTCATCAGCCCCAACCGAGAACACCCCAGTCACCAAAGACTCTTATGGCGCATCATCCATCCAGATCCTGGAAGGATTGGAAGCCGTTCGCAAACGTCCGGGCATGTACATCGGCGACACCTCTGACGGCACCGGCCTGCACCACCTCGTATTCGAAGTACTGGACAACTCCATCGACGAATCGCTGGCCGGGCACTGCACCGAAATCAACGTCACCATCCACGCCGACAATTCCATTTCGGTCACCGACAACGGCCGCGGCATCCCCACCGGCCTGAAGATGGACGACAAGCACGAACCGAAGCGCAGCGCGGCCGAAATCGTGATGACCGAACTGCACGCCGGCGGCAAATTCGATCAAAACTCATACAAGGTTTCAGGCGGTCTGCATGGCGTCGGCGTATCCTGCGTCAACGGCCTCTCCAAGCTGCTGAAGCTAACCGTGCGGCGCGACGGCAAAGTCCATTACATGGAATTCAAGCAAGGCATACCGCAGGATCGCATCATTGAAATGATCGACGGCGTAGCGGTATCCCCGATCAAAGTCATCGGCGACACCGACAAGCGCGGCACCGAAGTGCACTTCTGGGCCGATGAAGAGATTTTCACGCACGTGGAATTCCATTACGAAATCCTGGCCAAGCGCATTCGCGAACTGTCCTTCCTGAACAACGGCGTGCACATCAAGCTGACCGACCAGCGCACCGGCAAGGAAGAAAACTTCGCGTTCGAAGGCGGCACACGCGGCTTCGTCGAATACATCAACAAAGCCAAAAACGTATTGCACCCGACCGTGTTCCAGGCCACCGGCGACAAAATGTCGGAGCAAAACACCAACATCAGCGTCGACGTCTCCATGCAATGGAACGACGCCTATAACGAACAAGTACTCTGCTTCACCAACAACATCCCGCAACGCGACGGCGGCACCCACCTCACCGGCCTGCGCGCCGCGATGACCCGCGTCATCAACAAATACATCGAAGAACACGAATTCGCCAAAAAAGCCAAAGTCGAAGTCACTGGCGACGACATGCGCGAAGGCCTGACCTGCGTGCTATCGGTCAAAGTACCGGAGCCGAAATTCAGCTCGCAGACCAAAGACAAACTGGTATCCAGCGAAGTACGCGGCCCGGTGGAAGAAATCGTCGCCAAGACCCTGACCGACTTCCTGCAGGAAAAACCGAACGACGCCAAAATCATCTGCGGCAAAATCGTCGAAGCTGCGCGCGCCCGCGAAGCGGCGCGCAAAGCACGCGAACTGACGCGTCGCAAAGGCGTCATGGACGGCCTCGGCCTATCGGCCAAACTGGCTGACTGCCAAGAAAAAGACCCGGCGCTATGCGAACTGTACATCGTCGAGGGAGACTCCGCGGGCGGCTCCGCCAAGCAAGGCCGCGACCGTAAATTCCAGGCCATCCTGCCGTTGCGCGGCAAAGTCCTGAACGTCGAAAAAGCCCGTTTCGAAAAAATGCTGTCATCGGAACAAATCACCACCCTCATCGCCACCCTCGGCACCAGCATCGGCCCGGACGAATTCAACGCCGACAAACTGCGTTACCACCGCATCATCATCATGACCGATGCCGACGTTGACGGCGCCCACATCCGCACCCTGCTGCTGACACTGTTCTATCGTCAAATGCCGCAACTGGTCGAACGCGGCCACATCTACATCGCCCAACCGCCGCTGTACAAAGTCAAATACGGCCGCGACGAACGCTATCTGAAAGACGACTTCGAAGAAGCGCAATACATGATGCAGATTGCCCTGAACGACGCAGCGCTGGTGCCGGCCGAAGGCGCCACCGCCATCAGCGGCGACGCGCTGGCCGAACTGGTTCGTCAATACAACACCGCCAACGCCATCATCACGCGCCTATCGCGCATCACCGACGACGCTGCGCTGTCGGCGATCATGACCGGCGTTACGCTGAATCTGGACTCGCTGGAACATGCCGAACAATCGGCGCAGGCCTTGGTCAAGGAAATCAACGATCCGAATATTGAAGTGCTGGTGACGACGGACGAACTGACGGAGCGGCAAGCCTTACGCATTCAGCGCCGCTTCCACGGCAACATCAAAGCCAGCGTGATTGATGCCGACTTTGTTGCCGGCCCGGATTATCAAGTGTTGGCGGCGGCGGCAGCGACGTTTAAGGGTTTGATCGGCGCGGGCGCGGTGATTAAACGCGGCGTGGGCGAAAAGATCAAGGAACAAGCGATCGGCGACTTCCATCAAGCGATGGCCTGGCTGCGCGACGAAGCTGAGCGTGGCGTGAGCAAGCAGCGGTATAAAGGTCTGGGTGAAATGAACCCAAGTCAGTTGTGGGAAACCACGATGGAC
>DATMOE010000250.1:0-19504 GCA_035568435.1 Herbaspirillum sp.
AACGCACCGCCGTCGGCGCCGCCGCGGCCGCGATAGGTAATGAGCGCTGTCAATTGACGTTCGACCGGAATCGCGGTCGGCCGCGGCAGGGTATTCAAGCGCAGCGAATCCAGTGCGCCGTATTCACGCAACTGCTCTTGCGTCATCACGGCATCCTGCTGCAGAAAGATCGGCTTGACTTTGGTCGCGCCCAAGGCGACCCGGGCGCTGGCCAAGGCCAGCGATTCGTAATAACCATCACCGTAACGGGCCAGCAGCGGCACGGAACGGATCACGCCATCGGCGTCGAGCGTAGCGTTGTCAAAACCGGCGGAGCGCGCCGACGCTTGCAACTGCGGCAGGTTGGCGCCGTAGGCGCTCCATTCGGTCGCATCCAACGGGCGTCCGCCCAAATCGGCGATCGTGAATGCCGGCGGCGGCAATTGCCCTTTGGAGATCGCCTGCGCTTCATTCGACAAGTTATAGCCCATCACAATCGGACGATCTTTCATCGCCGCGGCCATGCGCGCATCGAAATCGAGCGAGGCTTTCAAGGAGCGCAATTTTTCGCCGAACTGCGGATCGCCCTTGAACTCGTGCTCCGCCAAGCGCGCCATGGTGGGATAACCGGAACTGGTATCGGGTTCGGCAAACAAGACGTCGAACGCCACCGTGCGCGCCTTGTAGCGGGTATTTAATTGCTCGACCATGGTGGCGATGACATCACGGCTCCACGGCCAGCGCCCGACTTCGGCCAGACTTTTTTCATCGATATCAACGATCACAATGCGCGGATCGAGCTTGACCTGCGGCAGCCGCATGCGCATATCGTACAAAAACAGATCGATGCGATCGACGATCGCGCCCGGCACAATCCCGATCGCCTGAACCGCCGCCAATACCGTCAATACCAACGCCAACAACCAGCGCGCCCCATGTTTGGCAAATACGCGTCGCATGGACTTCCCCATTTATTGTTTGAAATTAGCCGCGATCATGCCATCGCTTTTTTGTTATCACAACAAGAGTTGTTAAACGAAATGGCAATACTTTCCATTATTTACAGTTGACAACAAATGATCCGCTTGCGATGAATTTTTATTTTCGCTATTATCATTAGCCATAGAATCATTAGCTGGCTATGTATAAAGTAATACTTATAGGCAATTTATGAGCAATATCGAAGAGCGTTTTTCCTACGCCTTACACACCACGGCGCGCACCTGGCGTCAGGCGCTGGACTGCCGCATGAAGGATCTCGGCATCAGCCAAGCCGGCTGGATGACCATTGCACTGATCGCCAAATCGCAGCGGCCGATGTCGCAGATCGAACTGGCTAACGCGCAGGGTATCGAGGGGCCGAGCATGGTGGCGATGCTGGACCGTCTGATGAAATGCGGACTGATCCTGCGCGAACCGTCGCCGACCGACCGCCGCATCAAACTGGTCGTTCTGACCGAGGCCGGCGCCGCGCTGTACGCCAAACTCATCACCAAAGCGGGGGTGTTCCGCAAAGAATTACTGATCGATATCGATCCTGAGAAATTGCGCATCGCCACCGAGCTGCTGGAGCAATTGCAGCATCTGCTGGAGCACGCCGAGTGAGCACCGACACCCCGGCAACCGCTGCCGGCGACGATGGAATAAGCCCCACCCCCGCACCGCCAGCCATCAACCGTCCCATGATCACTTGGGCGATCATGCTGGCGACCATCATGCAGACGCTCGACAGTACCATCGCCAACGTCGCCTTGCCGCATATGCAGGGCAGTTTATCGGCGTCGCAGGATCAAATTACCTGGGTGCTGACCTCCTACATTGTGGCGGCCGCCATCGCCACCCCGCTCAGCGGCTGGCTCTGCGATCGCTATAGCGTGCGCAACGTTTTCCTGACTTCGATTTTCGGTTTCACGGTGGCCTCGGCGCTGTGCGGCATTTCGGTAACGCTGGGCGAAATCGTCGGTGCGCGGCTGCTGCAAGGCATCTTCGGCGCGGCGCTGGTGCCTTTGTCGCAAGCCATTTTGCTGGATATCAATCCACGCGAAAAACAGGGCTCGGCGATGGCGATCTGGGGCATGGGCGTGATGGTTGGCCCAATCCTCGGCCCCACGCTGGGCGGCTGGCTGACCGATAGCTATAACTGGCGCTGGGTGTTTTTCATCAATTTGCCGATCGGCGCGGCGGCGTTTTACGGCGTCCTGAAATATATCCGCAACGCCCCCGGCTCACGCGCCATGCGTTTCGATATGTTCGGCTTTTGCACCTTGAGCGTGGCCATCGGCGCGCTGCAATTGCTGCTCGACCGCGGCAGCGAGAACGATTGGTTCGGTTCCATCGAAACCTGGATCGAAGCCATCGTCTTTGCCTTCAGCGCGCTCTACTTCATCGCGCATACCGCTTTCTCGCCGGCCGGCAAGTCATTCCTTAATTACCGGCTGCTGAAAAACCGCAATTACGTCTCCGGCCTGTTATTCATTTTCATCGTCGGCGCCGTGTTGTACGCCACCCGCGCGCTGACGCCGCCGATGCTGCAGAACCTGATGGATTATCCGGTCGCCACCACCGGGCTGGTCACCGCGCCCAGCGGCATCGGCACCATGATTGCGATGCTGGTCGTCGGGCGCATGGTGGGCAAAGTCGATTTGCGCCTGCTGCTGCTGACCGGATTTTTGGTTGCGGCCTTTTCCTTGTGGCAGATGAGCCGCTATACGCTGGTGCTGAGCGTGCCGGACATTGTCTGGCCGGGTGTGATCCAGGGCGTCGGCCTGGGATTGATCTTCGTGCCCTTGAGCGCCGCCACCTTCGCCACGCTGGAGCCGGCCATGCGCGCCGAAGGCACGGCGATCTTCAGTCTGGTGCGCAATATCGGCAGCAGTATCGGTATTTCGATGGTGCAAACGCTGCTGGTGCGCAATACCCAGGTGGCCCATTCCTCGCTGGTCGAACAAATAACCAGCACCAATTCTGCCTTGCAGGATGCGGCGGTGCGAACGTTCTACAACCTCGATCTCGGCGGCGGTGCAGCCGCGCTGAATAACGAAATCACGCGGCAAGCATCGATGATCGCGTATGTCGATGACTTCTGGCTGATGCTGCTATTGACGCTGGCCGTGATCCCGCTGCTGCTGCTGGTCAGCCCGCCGTCGAAGGGCCGCAAGGTGGAGGTCGATCATGCTGCGATGGAGTAATGCAATGGCAATGTCCCGTTCCGTTTCATTGAAGAAAAATTTTATGCCCCGTTTTCTTGCAAACCGTTTTTCCCTTGGGTCCGTCTGTGCCGCCTTATTGGCCGCCGGTCTGATCGGTTGTGCGCCGATGCCGCCGGCGCAACAAGCGCTGCCGCAGCGCGATCTGGCCAGCGCGCAATTGTCGGCATCGATCAAATTAGCCCGCGACGGCTGGCCCGATGCGCAATGGTGGAACCGCTACAACGATGCGCAATTGAATGCGCTGATGACGCAAGCGCTGCATGACGCGCCGACCTTGCAGACGGCGGCCACCCGCATCGGCGCCGCGCATGCAGCGTTGCAGGAACAAAAGGCTGCGCAAGGCTTGAATGTCGATCTCAAAGCCAGCGCCAACCGTCAGCGCTATTCCGCCACCGGCCTGTTCCCGGCGCCGATCGGCGGCAGTATTTACAACGAAGCGACGGTGCAGTTAGGCGGCACTTACGATTTCGATTGGTGGGGGCAGCACCGCGCCCAGATTGCGGCGGCCTTAGGCGAAGTCAACGCGCGCCAGGCCGATTACGCGCAAGCCGAACGCAGCTTGAGCGCCGCCGTCGCGCAGAGTTATTTTTCGTTGCAGGCAGACTGGGCATTGCTGGCCAATTTGCAGCAGCAGACCGATGCGCGGCGCGCCTTGCTGGACGACGCTAAACGCCGTATCGAGCACGGTGTGGCGGCGATCAATATTCAGCGCCACGCCGAAGCCGCGCTGGCCGAAGCGCAACGCCAAAGCGCCGATGTCCAAGCGCAGGCCGATCGTGAACGGGAAGCTTTGCGCGCACTGCTCGGGGCCGACAACAACGCACTCGCTACACTCACGCCGCGGCCCTTGCCGGACATGCCGGCGGCCTTGCCCTCGTCGCTGGGCATCGAATTGCTGGCGCGCCGTCCCGATCTGCAAGCGGCGCGCTGGCGCGTGCAAGCCTCGCTGAGCCGGATCGATGCGGCCAAGGCAGCGTTCTATCCATCGGTTAATCTGACCGCCCTGTTTGGGCAAGACAGCCTCTCGCTAAGCAATCTGATGCAGGCCGGCAGCCGCACCTTCTTTATCGGGCCGGCGCTGGATCTGCCGATTTTCGATAGCGGCCGCTTGCAGGCGCACCTGGGCAGCGAGCGCAATTCGCTCGATGCCATGATTGCCGATTACAACCAAGCCATCGTCAATGCGGTGCGCGAAGTCGCGCAGGCGGGTGTCAGCCTGCAAGGGCTGGAGCGCGAGCAGGCACAGCAATCGCAAATCACACAAGCCGATCTAGCGCTGCTCGATGGTGCGCAACAGCGCTTGCACGCGGGCATCGCCGAGCGCGCCGATGTGCTCAATGCGCAAGCACAGGTATTGCAGGAACAGGCCTCGGCGCTGCAACTGCAGGGCGATCAACTGAACACGGAAGTCGCGCTCATCAAGGCGCTCGGCGGCGGCTACCGGCATGCGCCGGAGGCGGCCCCAATGTCTGCCCCACTGTCGTCAAAACTTTAACCCTTTTTGCCTTACCGCCATCATGACTACCGACTCTCAAGCATCCGCTCAACGCAGCAAACGCCGCTTCGCTCTGATCGGCATTACGCTCCTGCTCATCATCGGCGCGATTGCCTATACGCTCTATTACATGCTGGTCCTGTCGCAGAGTGAAACCACCGACAACGCGTATGTCGGCGGCAATCTGGTCACGCTCACATCGCAGGTCACCGGCAACGTGCAGCAGATCCGCGCCGATGAAACGCAATTGGTGCAAGCCGGGGCCGAAGTAGTGGCGCTCGATCCGGCCGACGCGCAAATCACGCTGCGCCAGGCCGAAGCGCGTCTGGGCAGCGCCGTGCGGGCGCAACGCCAGTTGTACGCCGATGTCGGCCGCTACGATGCGCTGGTGGCGCAACGCCAGCTTGCCGTGACCCGCGCCGCCGACGACTTAGCGCGTCGTTTGCCGCTGGCGGCCAATCAGATTTTATCGGCTGAAGATATCGCGCATGCACGGCAAACCCTGGCGGACGCCAAGGTTGCCGCGGACGTGGCCGTCAAACAGGCCGAGGCCGCCCGCGCCGACACGAGCGGCGTTCCCATCGCGCAAAACCCCGCCGTGCTAGCGGCCAAGGCCGACTTCAGCGCGGCCTGGCTGGCAACCCGGCGCGACGCGATTCTCGCGCCGGTTTCCGGTTATGTCGCCAAGCGCAGCGTACAGATCGGCGCACGCATCACGCCGGGGATGGCTTTGCTGTCGATCGTGCCGTTGGATCAGCTTTGGATCGACGCCAATTTCAAGGAATCGGAATTGCGCAATATCCGGCTCGGCCAGCCGGCTTTGATCGAGGCTGATATTTACGGCAGCAAAGTGGAATATCACGGCAAAGTGGTGGGACTGTCGGCCGGCACCGGCAGCGCGTTTTCGCTGTTGCCTGCACAGAACGCGAACGGCAACTGGATTAAAGTCGTGCAGCGTTTGCCGGTGCGCATTGCGCTCGACCCGCAAGAACTGAAAGCGCATCCGTTGCGGATCGGCTTATCGACTGAAGTCACGGTGGATACGCATGATCGCAGCGGCGCGACGCTGGGTGCGCCGATGCCGGCAGCGCCGGTTTATACGACGCAGGCGTTGCAGCAACCGATGCAGGAAGCCGATGCGCTGGCGGATCGGATTATTGCGCAGAATTTGGTGAAGTAGATGGTTGGTGGCCGGAGGTGACCCTTCGACACGGCCTGCGGCCTGCTCAGGGCGAACGGGGGGGGTTAAAATTTTACGAAAACCATAAAACCCCCGTTCGAATGGGGGTTCGTAAAACATAAAAACTCCCGTTCGCCCTGAGCAGGCCGCAGGCCGTGTCGAAGGGTCACCTCCGGCGTTAAATTTTAAGCAAACACTCAAGCAAAATAATCAATCCGCATCGCCCGCTTCACCGCCGCCAAGGTTTTCGCCGCCTCAGCTTCAGCGCGCCCCGTCCCCTCGATCAACAAGTTCCGCACATACTGCGGATCTTTCGCAAACTCCTCCCGCCGCGTGCGAATCGGCAGCAAAAATTCCTGCATGACCTCGATCAAATATTTCTTCACCACCATATCGCCCAGACCGCCGCGGGTGTAATGCGCTTTCATCTCGGCGATTTTTACCGTGTCGGTGCCGAATTGATCCAGATACGTAAATACCGGATTGCCCTCGACCTGGCCCGGATCTTCCACCCGCAGATGATTGGGATCGGTATACATACTTTTAACCTTCTTGACGATTTCGTCCGGCCCATCGCCTAGATAAATACCGTTGCCCAAAGATTTCGACATCTTGGCGGTGCCGTCGGTGCCGGGCAAACGGCCGCCGCTTTCCGGCACCACCGCTTTCGGGCGTACTAATGTGTTCTCACCGTAAATCCGATTGAAGGCATCGACGATTTCGCAGGTCTGCTCGATCATCGGCACCTGATCCGCGCCGACCGGCACGATATGCGCACCGAACGCCGTAATGTCGGCGGCCTGGCTGACCGGATAAGTAAAAAAGCCCGCCGGCACCGACTCGCCGAATCCCTTTTGCTGGATCTCGCTTTTAACGGTCGGATTACGCGCCAGCCGCGCCACCGTCACCAGATTTAGATAGAACACTGTCAGTTCTGCAATCTGCGGAATCATCGATTGAATGAAAATCGTGCTCTTAATAGGATCGATCCCTACTGACAGATAATCCAGGGTGACCTCATTAACTGCATCGCGAACCTTCTGTGGATTCTCTGCGTTATCTGTCAGAGCCTGCACGTCGGCGATCAAAATGAAGGACTCATATTCATCCTGCAAAGCAACGCGGTTCTTCAAAGAACCGGCGTAATGGCCGATATGTAATGCGCCGCTGGGCCGGTCGCCGGTCAGAATGCGTTTTTTATTTGACACTGGGGTTTCCTCGATTTCGTTGGCACGGCCGCTACTTTAACAAAGTCCCGCAGAGCCGTCGCAAACATGTGTTTTTCATAGACATTTCCCGGCCAAAACAGGCCGCCGCGATGCACATTTGCACAGCAATCCCTATTCTTTATCAAATTAAGACAAGTCTGATTGTTCCACACCCCTTCGTCGCATAAATTGAGCGCTGTGCATTATTTTAATTTTTCAATCAATGTAAATGGAATGAACTTTTCCAAAAACGGATTTGTACAAAACCATCGTTTAAACAGTTATTCAAAGTAACTATTAAACATGTTGATTGCATAACCGCCAGACAAAACCTACAAACGCGAAGCAGTTGCGCGTCTTTAGAATTCATCTGAGCGAAATAATATTCGGCTTTCGCAAATATACAATGCCGCCAAGCAATACTTCACTGGTGGCGCGAAGACCTTTTTACTCCGGTGTCTGATCGCAAACGGAAACGACGCCGCCATTCATGATTTTTTTCTCACCCGAGAGGCAGCTATGGACCGACTTCAAGCTATGCAAGTATTCATGAGAGTGGTTGAAACCAACAGTTTCAGCAAAGCAGCGGAAACCCTTTCGCTGGCGCCCTCATCCGTAACCAGTATCATCAAAAATCTGGAAGCGTTCCTGAATGTTCGCCTATTACAGCGCACGACACGACGTTTGAATTTGACTGCCGACGGCTCCGAATATTTCGACCGTTGCCGTCAAATTCTACAATTCATTGAAGAGACTGAAGCTAGTCTGCATAGCGCGACACGACAGCCGAAAGGTCGTTTGCGTATCGATATGCCAGGCTCCATAGGTCGCATGATTGTGTTGCCGAAATTGGCGGAGTTCGAGAAACGTTATCCCGACATTGAATTGATGATCGGCCTGACCGACCGCCCGGTCGATCTGATCCAGGAAGGCATCGATTGCGTGATCCGCACCGGTGCACTGGCCGATTCCAGTCTGGTTGCGAAGCGTATCGGTCTACTGCATTGGGTTACCTGCGCAACCCCGGAGTATCTACAGTTCCACGGAGCGCCAAAAACGATTGAAGAGCTTAGTACGCATCGCGCAGTCAATTATTTCTCCAGCGGCACCGGCCGTGTCACGCCATTTTATTTCCGCATCGACGGCAAAGACACACCGGTACAAATGCAGGGCAATATTGCTGTCAATCAATCGGAGGCGTATCTGGCCTGTGGGTTGGAAGGACTAGGACTACTGCAATTGAGTGCGTATAACGTGATTCCGCATCTGGAATCGGGACGACTGATAGCGGTTCTCAAGGATATTCAAGCGCCACCGTTGCCGGTATCGCTGATGTTCCCGCATAACCGCCATCTATCGCCGACCGTTCGTGCGTTCGTCGATTGGGCCAGCGAAGTGTTCGACAATGATGCTGGTGTACGCGCAATGCCGGGCATCGACATTGCACCCACCACGCCCTGAAAACCTGCAAGAAAAAACCGCTTTCAACGAAAGTTGAAAGCGGCCTAGGGGTAAAGCATAGTAGTAGCAGTAAGCAGTAGCAGTAGCAGTAATTCGTAGCAGCAAGACAGCTCAGATAAGAAAATTTAAGTTTGGTGGTGATCCTTCGTATCGAAGGATCACCTCTATCTCCAAATCTGCTTACTGAACGGCATTACCCCAGCCGCCACCCAGCGCACGGATCAACCCGACCGATGCCACGGCGCGCTGACCGAGACTACGGCTCATAGAACGTTGCGCCGCCAGACTGGAACGTTGCGCATCGATCGATTCGAAATAACTGGTCGAACCGTTGCGATAACGCGAGTCCGCCAATTTTGCAGCCAATGCAGCCGATTTAACCGCCTGATCTTCAAACACAATCTGCTTATCCAGCGTGCGCAGCGCGCTCAGGTTATCTTCAACATCCTGAAATCCAACCAATACCTGTTGCCGATAATTGGCAACCAGACCTTCGTAACGCGCATTGGCGCCCGCCAGTTGCGCTTTGTAGCGTCCTCCATCCAGCAAAGGCATGGTCAGCGCGGTGCCCACCAGCGGACCCAGCAACCAGCTACGGCTGGACCAGTTGAACAAATCGCCCAGTGAGCTGGAAGCGAAACCGCCGGTGCCGGTCAGCACCAAGCTCGGAAAAAACGCCGCTTTCGCCACGCCGATCCGTTCGCTGGCGGCAGCCAATGCGCGCTGCGCCTGGGCGATGTCGGGACGACGCTCCAGCAAATCCGAAGGCAAACCGGCCGGCACCGTCACCGTCACGGCCTGGATCGGCTGCGGCGGCAAGGTGAATTGCGCAGGCGCACGGCCTAGTAAAGTCGCCAGGGCGTGATCGAACTGATCGCGATTGCGTTGCACGCTTTCCTGTTCGGCTTGCGTCGTCGCCAGCTCCGTATTGGCTTGCGCCACATCCAGTTCGCTGACGTCGCCCAGATCGTAGCGATGCTGGATCAGTTGCTGCGCCTCTTCACGCAAGCGCACCGTTTGCCGCAATACATCCAATTCGGCGTCCAGCGAACGAATCGAAAAATACTGCTGCGCCACATCTGCCTGCAACGCCAACAGCACCGAACGATAGGCCGCTTCCTGCGCTTGCGCATCCAATGCCGCGGCACGGCTGGCGCCGGCCAAACGGCCGAACAAATCGACTTCATAAGAAGCATTGAGCTGTGCGCGCCATTGCGTCGATGCCGAGTCGACAACGCCCTGACGCGTCGGGCCGATACCAGCGCCCAACTGGAAGGCGCGATCGGCATCGGCCAGACCGGCCGTGGCGCGCGCTTCCTTGACCCGCGACAATGCGATGCTCAAAGTCGGGCTGGACTTGGCGGACTGATCGATCAGATCGTTCAGTTCGGGGTCGTTGAATACCGTCCACCATTGGCCCCGATCGAGCTGATCCGACGGACGCGCCAACTGCCAGGCGCCGTCCAGATTAGCGCTCTCGCGGAACTGCGCCGGCACATCGACTGCCACCTTCTGCGGCGGCGTAGCGGTGGCGCAACCAGCCAGAATCAGCACTGCCAACAAAGTCGTAAGCCGAAATTTCTGCAATTGAATATCTTTCATAATCAAACTCCTTCGTGAGGCACGACTGGCGCGGCAAACGCGGCGGCGTTAGCGTTAGCGTTAGCATTAGCGTTGGCGGCACGCTGCTTTTCTTTCTGCGCCGCTTTCTTAAAGCCGCCGCTTGCCAATGTACGCAGCAACACATAAAACACCGGTGTCAGGAACAGGCCGAACGAGGTCACGCCGATCATCCCCGAGAACACCGCCACACCCATCGCATGGCGCATTTCAGCGCCGGCGCCGGAGGAGAGAATCAGCGGCACCACACCGGCGATAAAGGCAATCGATGTCATCAGAATAGGGCGCAAGCGCAAGCGCGCCGCTTCGATCGCCGCCTGATAAATACCACGGCCGTGTTGCTCCAGCTCATGCGCAAATTCCACAATCAGAATCGCGTTCTTGCACGCCAGCCCCACCAGCACGATCAAACTGATCTGCGTGAATAGATTGTCGTCGCCGCGCGTCAACCAGACCCCGAAGATGGCCGACAAGATACCCATCGGCACGATCAACAGCACCGCCAGCGGCAAGGTCAGACTTTCGTATTGCGCCGCCAGCACAAAGAACACCAACAGCATGGACAGCGGCAAAATAATGAACAGCGTATCGCCGGCGATTTTTTCCTGATACGTGATGTCGGTCCATTCGTAACCGATGCCACGCGGCAGGGTTTCGGCCAGCAGGCGTTCCACCACCGCTTGCGCCTGACCGGTGCTGTAACCCGGCGCAGGGCCGCCATTGATGTCAGCCGATGGAAACGCGTTGTAACGCACGGCCTGATCCGGGCCATAGCTCTGCGTCATTTTCAGCATCGACGACAGCGGCACCATTTCACCGTTGCTGTTGCGCGCCTTGAGTAGGCCAATATCCTCGGCATGTGCGCGGAAGGGCGCATCGGCTTGCACCCGCACCTGGAAGGTGCGGCCGAATTTATTGAAATCGTTCACATACAAAGAGCCCAGATAAATCTGCAGAGTATCGAACACGGCCGGCACCGATACGCCCAATTGCTGCGCCCGGGTACGATCCAGATCGGCATACAGTTGCGGCACATTGATCTGGAAGCTGGAGAACATACCGGTCAGTTCCGGCGCGGCGCGCGCCTTGGCCAGGAATGCCTGCGTTGCTTCGTTGAGCGCTTCGTTGCCGAGCGCTGCGCGATCCTGAATCTGCAGCTTGAAGCCGCCGATAGTGCCCAGGCCTTGCACCGGCGGCGGTGGGAACATCGCAATGAACGCGCCCTGGATGGAACCGAATTGCTGATTCAATTTGCCGGCAATCGCGGTCGCACTCAGATCCTTGCTGGTGCGTTCGTCGAAGGGCTTGAGCGTGGTAAATACAATGCCCGAATTCGGCGCATTCACGAAACCGTTGATCGACAAGCCGGGGAAAGCCACCGCAGATTCGACGCCCGGTGTTTTCAGTGCGATATCTGACATCTGACGAATCACATCTTCGGTACGATCCAGCGAAGCGGCGTCCGGCAATTGCGCAAAGCCGACCAGATATTGCTTATCCTGCCCCGGAACGAAGCCAGTCGGCACTTTATGGAACAGCAGCATGGTCGCGCCCAACAACAGTACATAGATGAGCACGGCCCGGCTCTTGCGTTTCAACACCGAAGACACGCCACCGCCGTAGGCGTCCGAACCGCGATGGAATACTTTGTTGAACCGCACGAAGAACCAGCCGAACAATTTGTCGATCAGCAGTTGGAATTTATCCTTCGGTGCGCCATGGCTCTTGAGCAGCAGCGCTGCCAATGCCGGCGACAAGGTCAGCGAATTGAACGCCGAGATGACCGTCGAAATGGCAATGGTCAACGCGAACTGTTTAAAGAACTGACCGGTCAGGCCGCTGACGAAGGCCAACGGCACGAACACCGCCGACAACGTCAACGCAATCGCCACAATCGGACCGGACACTTCCCGCATCGCCTTATACGTCGCTTCCTTGGCCGACAAACCGCCCTCGATATTGCGCTCGACGTTTTCCACCACCACAATCGCATCGTCGACCACAATCCCGATCGCCAGCACCAGCCCGAACAGGCTCAGCGCATTGATCGAAAAGCCGAAACCCAGCATCACGGCGAAGGTGCCAATGACCGATATCGGCACCGCCAGCAACGGAATAATCGATGCGCGCCAGGTTTGCAGGAAGATGATCACCACGATCACCACCAGCAGAATCGCTTCCAGCAAGGTGTGCACCACCGCTTGAATCGACGACCGCACGAACTGGGTTGGGTCGTAGACGATTTTGTAATCGACGCCGTCCGGCATATCTTTCTTCAGCGCGGCCATGGTCTGGCGAACGCTATCCGAGATTTGCAGCGCATTCGAACCGGGCGCTTGGAAAATCGGTATCGCGACGGCCTGCTTGTTATCGAGCAGCGAGCGCAAGGAATATTCGCTGGCGCCCATTTCAATGCGCGCCACATCTTTCAGATACGTCACCACGCCGTCCGGCGAAGTACGCACCACGATGTTGCCGAACTCCTCTTCATTGGTCAGACGGCCGCGGGCGTTGACCGAAATCTGGTAATCGACGCCGGGCACCGCAGGCGAAGCACCGATCACACCGGCGGCGACATCAACGTTCTGCGCACGGATCGCGGCCACCACATCGGATGCCGCCAGACCGCGTTCAGCGACCTTGCGCGGATCGAGCCAGATCCGCATCGCGTAATCGCCGGAACCGAACAGTTGCACAGCGCCGACACCAGGCAAACGCGCCAGCGAATCCTTCACATTGAGCACTGCGTAATTGCGCAGATACGCCATGTCATAGCGATTGTTGGGCGACAGTAAATGCACCACCATCGTCAGATCGGGCGAGCTCTTGGTGGTGGTCACACCGAGTCGTTGCACCACATCGGGCAAGCGCGGCAAGGATTGATTGACGCGGTTCTGCACCAGTTGCTGCGCCTGATCGGGCGAGACGCCCAGCTTGAAGGTGACCGTCAAGGTCATCAAGCCATCGGAGGTTGCTTGCGACTGCATATACAACATGCCTTCGACGCCGTTGATCTGTTCTTCAATCGGCGTGGCGACCGTTTCCGCGATGGTTTGCGGATTGGCGCCCGGATATTGCGCCTTGACGATCACCGACGGCGGAATCACTTCCGGGTATTCGGAAATCGGCAATTGCAGCATCGCGATCAGGCCGGCGATCAGGATGATCGACGACAGCACCCCGGCGAAGATCGGCCTATCGATAAAAAATTTTGAGATATTCATTTTGATTTTTACTTAGCGTTAAGGACGCATGAAATAGGGACGCGGCCGCTCAAACAGGCGTAGCAGGCGCAGTTTGCGGACCCATCGGCACCGCTACCGGCTTGACGGTATCGTTAGGACGGATGCGCTGCAGACCATTCACCACGATTTTTTCGTCTTTCTTCAAGCCGGCACGCACGATGCGCAAGCCGTCGACCATCGGTCCCAGCTTGATGGCGCGGTAGGTCGCCTTGTTGTCGCTGCCGACCACCATGACGTATTTCTTATCCTGATCGGTGCCGACGGCTTTGTCGTCGATCAACACCGCCTCCTCGGCAGCAGCGCCGCCGGTGCGCACGCGGGCATACATGCCCGGCGTCAACGCGCCGTTGGCGTTATCGAACACAGCGCGCACGCGAATCGTGCCGGAACCGGTATTGAGACGGTTATCGAACGATTTGATCTTGCCCTGGCGTGGATAGCCGTCTTCATTGGTCAGGCCGATGGCGACCGGAATATGCGCGATGCCGCTATTGCCGACTGCGCCGTTGCTGGCGTAGCGCAGATAGGTGGATTCATCGACTTCAAAATCGACATAGACCGGCGAAACCGACACCAAGGTGGCAAGCACAGGCGCGGTAGCGCCCGCGGCGATCACGTTGCCGACCGTGATTTCAGCACGCGATACACGGCCCGATACGGGCGCGGTAATCGCCGTGTATTGCAGATTCAGACGCGCCGTCAATTGAGCGGCCTTGGCTGCCTGCAGACTAGCGTTGGCTTCGACCAGCGTGTTTTCGCGTTGATCCAGTTCGCGTTGCGCAACGGCGTGCTCTTCAAGCAGGCGGCGGGTGCGTTCGAGTTCGGTGGTCGACAAGGCAAGCGTCGCCTGGGCACCGGCGACGGCGGCATCGGCACGCGCCAGTTCAGCCTGGTAGGGACGGGGATCGATGGTAAACAGCAGATCGCCCTTCTTCACCAATTGGCCTTCCTGGAAATGCACCGCATCGATGGCGCCTGCTACGCGTGGACGAATCTCAACGCGGTCGACGGCGTCCACCCGGCCGGAAAAGTCATCCCATTCCGTCACCGATTTTTGCAGCACGGAGGCGACCGACACCGATGCCGGCGCAGGCGCAGATGCGGCCGGCGGTTTGGCCGCGCGGCTGCTCAGAGTGAAAGCGGTAACAGCGCCGAGCATCAAGATGCCGACGGCGATCATTATTGCTTTATGCGATGGGGTAGAAGATTTCATGATGGTTCCCGTGTTTTGAATAATTGAAATAGGTGCTGCAATAAGACTGAAACAAGTGCGCCAGAAAAAACGGCTGCAAGGAGATGGCTGCAAAAAAAAGTGAAGGATTCCCCGCACGGCTGGTGCATTGCACGTGCCGCGATTTTTTATCGAAGTTTTGGATACTGCTGCTTGGTTGCAGCTTAGTTGCAGCTTAGTTACTGCTTAGTTACTACTTGGTTGCTGATTTCGGTTAGCACCACCGCTTGAAGGCCATCAGGCCGGTTTGAACAATGCGCGACGACAGCGCACACCCAATTAATTCTCTGTAGCGAACTGCATAACGGTTTCTATCATCGCCGCAAATTGCGCATGTTCCGCATGCGCCAGATTGCCGCCGCCATCGAAACGGCGCACTTGCACCGGCACGCCGGCGGCAATCAACTTGGCGGCATATTGTTCTGCCTCATCGCGCAACGGATCGCGCTCGGCGGTAATCACCAGTGCCGCAGGCAGCCCGCCAAGACGACGCGAATTGAGCGGCGACGCATACGGATGCATCGCATCGCCGGCGGCCGGAAGATAATCGGCCCAACCCTGGCGGCAAGGACAATCGCCTGCAGCGCGCATCGATGGCGTGGTCTGAAACGGGTCCAACATCGGCGTAATCAACAACTGTGCTTTCAAGACCGGGCCGTTCGGCGCGGCGCGATCGCGCGCCATCAAAGCCACCGCCGCCGCCAGATTGCCGCCGGCCTGATCGCCGGCCACAATCACCCGCGTTGCGTCGGCGCCGATCGAAGCCGCTTGGCGCCAGGCCCATTGCAACGCTTCATACGCCAACTCCACCGTGCGCGGAAAATGCAGTTCCGGCGCCAGCGGATAATCGACACATACCACCACCGCCTGCGCGGCCAGCCTTTGCGCCAAACTGTCGGCATCGGCCACCGAACCGCAATTGAACAGTCCGCCATGGAAATACAGGATTAACGGCAGCGCTGCCGCTGATCCTGTATTCGCACGCTTGCCGAAAATCCGCAAAGTGACGGTCGCGCCGTTTTCCCGATCCGGGAACTGTGCAAAGTCCGGTGCTGCAAATGCATTCGAAGAGATCATGAGCGCAACCGGCTTACGGCGCCGCCTTGGTCACGGTCGCCGCAATATCGCCCAGCGACTCGGTGGCACGCGCTGAAATATTGCCGCCACTCATCGCGCTTTCATAAATCAGATCCATCAACGGCGCATGATGCAATACGGCAACAATGGCGAAAGCGCCGGCAGCAGCAACGGTTACTTCAATCAAATGTGATTTCATTTGTAACTCCCATGCTTCAATTGTGTAGTGATGTAAGAAGTATAGTTATCGTCGAATCAAAGATAAATTAGGCAATACCGGAATCACTGTCACTAAAACCCGGACAATCCCTTTACACGATACAAGCCGGAATTTGCGCCTTTTCACTCTACAGATAAGTGAAAACGGCCCCTTTCCAACTGCCGGCGCCGCTTCCCGACTGCATCCCGGCCACATCCCCCAACACAATTAAATAGCGATTACTACGAATTAGTAAGCGGACTTTATAGCGCTTGTTTTCTGGTGTCAAGGAGTTTAATATCGATCGCTATGAAAACCACACCACAAGCTCCATCTTCGGCTGCATCTGGCGTTGTCTCTACCGACCTGCCGCGCAAAAAACCCGGCAGGCCTCTGTCGTTCGACCGCGAATTGGCATTGGAACAGGCCATGCTGGTGTTCTGGCAATACGGCTACGACACCACCTCGCTGAACGATCTGACGACGGCCATGGGCATTACGCCGCCCAGCCTGTATGGGGCTTTCGGCGACAAGGAAAAATTGTTTCTGGAAGCGGTGCAGCGGTACACCGAAAAACATGAGGATAAGACATCGCGCATCCTGGCCGACGCGCCGACCGCGCGGGAAGCGGTCAAACAATTACTGGAAAGTGTCGCCATCGAGCACACTTGTCCGCAGCATCCACCGGGCTGCATGATGGAAACCGTGGTCACCAATTGCACCGTCGCTTCGACCCATTTACAGACCGTTCTGGCTGAGATGAAAGAGCGCAGAAAGCAGCGTTTCACGGCCCGCATCCAGCGCGGCATCGATGCCGGCGAATTACCGCCCGGCGTCAGCGCTAAAACACTTTCCGATTTTTATATAACAATATTGAACGGCATGACCGGACAGGCCCGCGATAAGGCCAGCTGCACGCAATTGCAAAGCGTCGTGGCGATGGCCATGAATGCATGGCCAGTGCAGGATTAATGCGCAATGGATCGCTTCGACACAATGCTGGCGTTTACCCGCGTGGTGGAATTGAACAGTTTTACCAAGGCCGCCGTCTCGCTGAATTTGCCGAAAGCGACAGTATCTTCACAGGTCCTGACACTGGAAAAGCGTCTGCGCGTCAAACTGCTGCATCGAACCACGCGCCATGTCAGCGTCACCGCAGACGGCGCGGCCTACTATGAGCGAGCCATACGGCTACTCAACGAGCTGGACGAAACCGAAGCCTCGATCAGCAATGCCACCACCACGCCTAAAGGCCGTCTGCGCGTGGATGTGCCGAGTTCGATAGGACGCCGCATTCTGATCCCGGCGCTGGCCGCTTTCTTCACCCGCTATCCAGAAATTGAACTGGAAGTCGGCTGCACCGACCGGCCGGTCGATCTGCTGCATGAAGGCATCGATTGTGTGATCCGCGGCGGCCAGGTACTGGATGAGTCACTGGTGGCGCGACGGCTGGGCGATGTGCCGATGGTCACCTGCGCCAGTCCTGCTTATATCGAAAAATACGGCATGCCGGCATCGATCGCCGAGCTGGAACGGCACATGCTGGTGCACATGTTCTCATCGAAAACCGGTAAGAATTTTGCGTTCGATTTTTTAGTGGACGGCGTCAATGTGCCGATTCTGGGCCGTCAGCAAGTTTCCTTCAACGATCTGGAAGCCTGCGTATCGGCGGCGGTGGCCGGACTGGGCATCGTGCAAATGCCGATGTTCATGGCAACCGCGGAAATAGCGGAAGGCACGTTATTGCGGCTATTGCCGGAAATCGACATAGAGACGGCGCCACTGCATATTCTCTATTTGCAGAACCGCCACCTATCGACCAAGGTCAGGGCATTTGTCGAATGGGTTGCCGAACTGATGGCAGCGGGCGGCTACGTGCTCCCGAACGTTGCGCCCCGCGCGCCCGGCAAGCTCTAAACAATATAATCATGGTCGAGCGCATGGCCTGCGGCGACCCAGGCATCGATGCCGCCGCTGAGCGGACGCACCTTGCTGTAACCGCGCGCCATCAATTGCTTGGCCACCAGCGCCGCCGAAGCTTCATTCGGGCAAGCGCAGTACACGATAATTTCGCTATCGACAGCGGCGTCCAACTTGAAACTGCCGAGATCTTTCGTGTAGACAGTGGTTGCGCCCGGAATGCGGCCTTCCTGTTGTTGCGACAGCGGGGAACGCACATCGACGACGGTCGGCTCCAAACCATCCTCAAACAGTTGATGCAATTCTTCCACCGAAATGCGCGCCATGCGCAAGGAAGCCATGAAACGTTTGCGCTGCCACCATTTACGCGCAATGAAAATCAGAAAACCGCCACCGACGAGCAACAAACCCCATTCGCCCAACGCTTGCAGTACCGCCAGCAAAGCGTCGACACCGTCGCTGAACAAAGTCCCCAGAAAAATGCCCAGGCCGGCCCAGATCGCCGCACCCGCTGCGTCGAAGATCACGAATGTGATGGAGCGGGTGCCGATAGTGCCGGCCAGCGCGCTGGCAACCGAAGCAAATCCGGGAATGAATTTGGCGATCAGCAACGACGGCGCGCCATAGCGGGTATACGTCGATTCGGTTTGACGAACGCAGGAATCGGGCGAGAGGGAAATGCGGCACAGCAGCGACAACACCCGGCGGCCGTAGCGCCGGCCCAACTGGAACCAGACATAATCGGCGACCACCGCGGCCACCACCGCGATCAGCAATAGCAACAACACCGAATACTCACCGCGATAGGCCAGCGCGCCGGTAATAATCAACGTGGGATAAGCGGGCAGAGGTGCGCCCAATTGTTCCAGCAAGACATTGGCAAACACCAGCAGCAGCCCGTAATGCTCAATCAACTGGAACAGGTAAGTCATGACAGTGCGCTCTAATCAGAGCTTCCTTAAAAATTCTCGGTATCCGGGGCCACCATCAAATGGCCCAATTTGCTTGCTTTGGTATTCAGGTAATGATCGTTATGGGGATTGCGATTCACCAGCAATGCCATCCGCTCAACGACCTCGATGCCGAGTTTTTCCAGCGCGTCGACCTTGCGCGGATTATTGGTCATCAAGCGCACCTTGCGGATACCGAAATGACTGAACATCGACCGGAATCCATCATAAGTGCGCAAATCGTCGGCGAAACCCAGGCGTCGGTTGGCCTCTACGGTATCGGCGCCGGCATCCTGCAGGCGATAGGCGTGCAATTTATTGATCAGCCCGATGCCGCGGCCTTCCTGACGCAGATAAAATACCACGCCACGCCCTTCGGCTGCGATTTTCTGCAGCGAAGCTTCCAGTTGCGCGCCGCAATCGCAACGCTGACTGAACAGGGCATCGCCGGTCAGACATTCGGAATGCAGCCGCGCCAGCACCACGCCTCCGTCATCGATCGCACCCAGCGTCATTGCCAGATGCTCCTTGCCGGAAATCTGATCGACAAACGCATGCAATTGAAATGTCGCCCATGGGGTCGGCAAATCGCACGTGGTCACGTACTCCAGAGGATATTCGCCGGAGCCGGATAAGACGGGCTGGACATGTGGGCTGGACAACATCACTTACCTCAAAATAGAAAATGTTCACGTCATCATTGCTGCCTGTTGATGCTTCAAGACAGGGC
>DATMOE010000251.1:0-18411 GCA_035568435.1 Herbaspirillum sp.
CCGGCCGGTTCCAGAATGCTGCGGGTGTCCTGAAAGACATCTTTGATCGCGGTGCAGACCGCATTGGTATCGACCAGAATAATGTCATCGACGTATTTCTGGGCCAGACGGAAGGTTTCTTCGCCGACCAGTTTGACGGCGGTGCCGTCGGAAAATAAGCCGACATCGGACAAGGTCATGCGGCGGCCTGCCTTCAGGCTGCGCGCCATGGCGTCGGAATCGGTGGTTTGCACGCCGATGATTTTGATATCAGGGCGCACCGCCTTGACATAGGCCGCGACGCCGGCGATCAGACCGCCGCCGCCGATAGCGACAAAAATTGCATGAATCGGGCCCGAGTGCTGGCGCAGGATTTCCATGCCGACCGTGCCCTGGCCCGCGATGACATACGGATCGTCGAACGGATGCACGAACGTCAGTTTTTGTTTCTTTTCCAGCGTCAGCGCGTGCGTATAGGCATCGGTGAACGACTCCCCATGCAGAACGATGTCGCCGCCGAGCGCCTTGACCGCTTCGATTTTGACATCCGGCGTGGTGGTCGGCATCACGATCACTGCACGGCAGCCGAGTTTGGCGGCGGACAAGGCCACGCCCTGGGCGTGATTACCGGCCGAGGCGCAAATCACGCCATGCTTTAACTGGGCCGGCGTCAGATGCGCCATTTTGTTATAAGCGCCGCGCAGTTTGAAGCTGCGCACGCTTTGCATATCTTCTCGTTTGAAATAAATCCGGTTTTCCATCCGTTGCGACAGATGCGTTGCCAATTGCAGCGGCGTTTCTACGGCGACGTCATAGACGCGTGCGGTCAATATTTTTTGTAGATAGTCTGTTGTCATAAAATTCGAATGGCGGGCGGATAGGAATCGGTGGGGGAAGCGAGTTGCTCATTATAAAGGAGGAGCCCGGCTGGCCCGTGCTGTGCTGCTTTTTTAGGTCGAATCACTATTCCCGCCAGTTATCGGCGGCTGCAATTAATTGTTAGCCGGCAATTACCCTGATGTCTCACCCGGGGGCGCAATAAGATAGAATGTCTGTTTAGTAGATCACTCACCATTTACCGATGAACGCCCCCGCCAAAATTCAAGTATTGCTTTCCGATACGCCGCACGGCGACGGGTCTACGCGATTGCGCGAAATCCCTTATAACTACACCTCGTTTTCCGAACGCGAGATCGTCATCCGGCTCTTGGGCCAGGAAGCATGGCATTTGCTGGACGAGTTGCGCGGCAAGCGCCAGACCGGACGTTCGGCGCGCATGCTGTACGAAGTGTTGGGCGATATCTGGGTCGTGCGGCGCAATCCCTATCTGCAGGATGATTTGCTGGACAATCCGAAACGGCGCGCCGCGCTGATCGAAGCATTGAATCATCGCCTGTCCGAGGTCGACAAGCGCCGCATCGCCAGCGATCTGGCCGAGGCCGACGATCAAGTTGCGCGGATTCGCAGCGCCAACGTCGAAGCGCTGCTGAAAGCGGCGCAAAAAGCGATTGCCGATTTTGCCGAAGAATTCAAGCAGACCTACGATTTGCGCAAGCGCGCAAACAAAGTGCTGGGACGCTATACCGCCAAGGACAATATCAAGTTCGACGGTCTGTCGCGCGTCTCGCACGTCACCGACGCCACCGACTGGCGCATCGAATATCCATTTGTCGTGCTGACCCCGGACAGCGAAGACGAAATGGCCGGCATCGTCAAGGCGTGTATCGAATTGGGTCTGACCATCATTCCACGGGGCGGCGGCACCGGTTATACCGGCGGCGCGATTCCACTGACGCCGCTGTCGGCTGTCATCAATACCGAAAAACTGGAAGAACTGGGCGCTGTCGAGATGACCGTGTTGCCGGGTCTGGATACGCCGTATGCAACCATTTTCTCGGGCGCCGGCGTCGTGACGAAACGGGTGACCGACACGGCAGCCAAAGCCGGGTTTGTGTTTGCAGTCGATCCGACCTCATCCGAAGCGTCTTGTATCGGCGGCAACATTGCGATGAATGCCGGCGGTAAAAAGGCTGTGTTGTGGGGTACTGCGCTCGACAATCTAGCTAGCTGGCGCATGGTGGACCCGAATGGCGATTGGCTCAATGTCACGCGGATCAATCACAATCTCGGCAAAATTCACGATGCGCCGGAGGCGGCTTTCAAACTGGAATGGACCCATCCGGCCGAAAAAGGCGCGCCAACCGGTGCGCCGTTCAAGACCGAAACGCTGGTCATTCCCGGCCGTAAATTCCGCAAGGAAGGCCTCGGCAAGGACGTAACCGATAAATTTCTGTCGGGTTTGCCGGGCGTTCAAAAAGAAGGCTGCGATGGCTTGATCACGTCGGCAGTCTGGATTTTGCACAAGATGCCGACGTTTACGCGTACCGTCTGCCTGGAGTTTTTCGGTCAGCCGCGCGATGCGATTCCGTCGATCGTTGAAATCAAGGATTTCATGGATGCCGAAACCCGCAAGGGCGGCGCCACGCTGGCAGGTCTGGAGCATTTGGACGAACGCTATTTGCGCGCGGTCGGTTATGCGACCAAATCCAAGCGCGGCCTGTTTCCGAAGATGGCCTTGTTCGGCGACATCGTCGGCAACGATGAAAACGCGGTAGCGCAAGCGGCCTCGGAAGTCGTGCGCATTGCCAACAATCGGGTCGGTGAAGGTTTCGTTGCAGTTAGCCCTGAAGCGCGCAAGAAATTCTGGCTCGATCGCTCGCGCACGGCGGCCATTGCGAAGCATACCAATGCGTTCAAGATTAACGAGGATGTGGTTATTCCGCTGAACCGCATGGGCGAATATACCGATGGCATCGAACGCATCAACATCGAGCTGTCGGCTCGCAACAAATTGCAATTGCTGGGTGAACTGCGTGAGTTCTTTGTCAAAGGCAATCTGCCGTTGGGCAAGAATGACGATGCGGAAGGCGAGACGATCCCCGCTGCCGAAATGCTGGAAGACCGCGTGCATCAGGCCGAGCAGGTGCTCGATAGCATCCAGGCGCGCTGGACTTATTTGCTGGATCACCTCGACCAACCGTTGAGCCAGGCGCAGCCGCACTTGGCGGCGCTATTGCCGGAAGCTTTGTCGCAGCCGATTGCACAACGTTTGCTTGAACAGCCCGATGCACGCCTATTCGATCTGCTGCAGGACCGCACGATTCGCGTTTCGTGGAAGATTGAAGTACGCGCGCCATTGCGTCACATTTTCAATGGCGCCGCGTTCAAGCCGATACTGGAAGAGTGTACCGAGATTCATAAGCGCATTTTGCGCGGCCGCGTATTCGTGGCGCTGCATATGCATGCCGGCGACGGCAATGTGCATACCAACATCCCGGTCAATTCCGACCACTATGAGATGCTGCAGGATGCGCATCAGGCGGTGGCCCGCATCATGGTTCTGGCGCGTTCGCTGGATGGCGTGATCTCGGGCGAGCACGGGATCGGCATTACCAAACTGGAATTCCTGAAGGAAGATGAAATCAGCGAATTCCGCGACTACAAATTGCGGATCGATCCAGAAGGCCGTTTCAACAAGGGCAAGCTATTGAATCTGCCCGGTCTGGAAGCCGATTTGAGCAATGCGTATACGCCATCGTTCGGTTTGATGGGGCATGAATCGTTGATCATGCAGCAAAGCGATATCGGCGCCGTCGCCAACAGCATTAAGGATTGCTTGCGTTGCGGTAAATGCAAACCGGTCTGCGCCACGCATGTGCCGCGCGCCAACTTGCTGTATTCGCCGCGCAATAAAATTCTGGCGACATCGTTGCTGGTCGAAGCTTTCCTGTACGAGGAACAGACCCGGCGCGGCGTTTCGATCAAGCATTGGGAAGAATTCGAGGACGTGGCCGATCACTGCACGGTTTGCCATAAATGCCTGACGCCTTGCCCGGTCGATATCGACTTCGGCGAGATCTCGATGAATATGCGCAATCTGTTGCGCAAGATGGGAAAAAGATCGTTCAATCCGGGTACTGCGGCGGCGATGTTTTTCCTGAATGCGACCGATCCGGCAACGATTAATGTCACGCGTGAATTGATGACCGGCTGGGGCTTCAAGGCGCAGCGCTTCGGTAATGATTTACTGAAAAAATTTGCGCGCAAGCAAACCAAGCGGCCACCGGCCACCGTCGGCCGTGCGCCGATCAAGGAGCAGGTGATTCATTTCATCAACAAAAAAATGCCGGGCAATCTGCCGAAAAAGACCGCGCGTGCATTGCTCGATATCGAAGACGACAAGATCGTGCCGATCATTCGCGATCCGCTGACCACCACGGCCGATACGGAAGCGGTATTTTATTTTCCCGGCTGCGGTTCCGAGCGTTTGTTCTCGCAGGTCGGTCTGGCGACGCAAGCGATGTTATGGCGCGTCGGTGTGCAAACCGTGCTGCCGCCGGGTTATCTCTGCTGCGGTTATCCGCAACGCGGATCGGGCGATTACGATAAGGCCGAAAAGATCATTACGGATAATCGCGTGCTGTTCCATCGGGTGGCCAATACGCTTAATTATCTCGATATCAAGACGGTCATCGTGTCTTGCGGGACTTGTTACGATCAATTGCAGGGATACGAATTCGATAAGATTTTCCCCGGCTGCCGCATCATGGATATTCACGAATATCTGCTGGAAAAGGATGTCACCTTATCCGGTGTGAAGGGCACGCGTTATATGTATCACGACCCTTGCCATAGCCCGATGAAATTGCAGGACCCGCTGAAAACGGTGAATGCCTTGATTTCGACCGTGGATGGCCAACTGGTCGAAAAGAACGAGCGCTGCTGTGGCGAATCCGGCACTTTCGGCGTCAGCCGGCCGGATGTCTCGACCCAGGTACGCTTCCGCAAGGAAGAAGAAATGGTCAAGGGCGCCGATAAGATGCGCGCAGATGGATTTGAAGGCGAAGTCAAGATTCTGACATCTTGCCCTTCGTGTCTGCAGGGTTTGAATCGCTATAACGAAGATTCCGGTACCACCGCCGATTACATCGTGGTCGAAATGGCCAAGCATCTGATGGGCGAGAACTGGTTGCCAGATTACGTTGCCCGCGCCAATAACGGCGGCATCGAACGGATTTTGGTTTAAGGATGAGTATCACCATGGCGGCCTCTGATCATTCTTCCGGTCATTGTGAATTGTGCGAATTGTGCGAAGTCGATGGCGGCGAGGTATTGTTCCAGAACGACGATTATCGCGTCGTACTGGTCGACGATACGGCTTATCCAGGCTTTTGCCGGGTTATCTGGCAAAAGCATGTGAAAGAAATGACGATGCTGTCGCCGGCACAGCGCAATGTGTTGATGGACGGGGTGTGGCGCGTCGAAGCGGCATTGCTGGAAATCATGCAGCCGGCCAAAGTCAATCTAGCCAGTCTGGGCAACATGACGCAACATCTGCATTGGCATTTGATCCCGCGTTTTAACGATGACGCACATTTCCCGAATCCGATATGGGGCGAGGCAAAGCGCTCGCCGTCAGCGGCCGTTATGGCAGAGCGGTCTGCTTTGTTGCCGCAGTTGCGTAAAGCTGTGGTGCGGCATCTGGCGCAATAAAACCGGCTGCCGTCAACCTATTGTTAATCGTCAATCTTTACCTTCAGGACAAATATGAACGCCCCAAAACAAAACCCCGTTACGCCGCATCCGACGGCTTTCAAAGTACGCAAGCAATCGCGGGTGCTGGAAGTCAGCTTCGATGACGGCGCCGAATTCTCGCTGCCATTCGAATTGATGCGCGTGTATTCGCCATCGGCAGAGGTTCGAGGTCATGTCCCCGGTCAGGATGTTCTGCAACTGGGCAAACGCGATGTCGAAATCGTTGCGCTGGAACCGGTCGGTAATTACGGCATCAAACCAATCTTCTCCGACGGTCACGAGAGCGGCATTTATACTTGGGATTACCTGTATGAATTGGGCCGCGATCAGGCTGAGATGTGGGAAGAATACTTACAAAAGCTTGAAGCTGCCGGGTATTCCCGTGCATCAGGGCGCGATCCGGCGGTGATTGCCGCGGCAGCGCCGGTGGCCGCGGGCCACGGCTGCGGACACCTGCATTAAATACGTACTTTTTCTGAGGTTGCTATGACTAATACCACCCATTTCGGCTATGAAACGGTAGCGGAAGACGCCAAAGTCCATAAAGTGGCCGAGGTTTTCCATTCGGTGGCGGCTAAATACGATGTCATGAACGATCTGATGTCGGCCGGCATGCACAGACTCTGGAAAGCCTTCACGATTGCCCAGGCGGCAGTGCGGCCAGGTTTCAAAGTGCTCGATATTGCGGGCGGTACGGGCGATCTGGCCAAGGTTTTTGCGAAACAGGCCGGCCCCACCGGAGAGGTATGGCTGACCGATATCAACGAGTCGATGCTGCGGGTCGGCCGCGACCGGCTATTGAATAATGGCATTGCTACCCCAAGCTTGTTATGCGATGCCGAGAAGTTGCCGTTTCCAGATAATTATTTCGACCGGGTATCGGTGGCCTTTGGATTACGCAATATGACGCACAAGGATCAGGCGCTGGCGGAAATGCGGCGCGTCCTGAAACCGGGCGGAAAATTGTTGGTGTTAGAATTCTCCAAAATTTGGCGGCCACTGCAAAAAACCTATGATGTTTACTCGTTTTCCGTGTTGCCATGGCTGGGTAAAAAAATCGCCAACGATGCCGAAAGCTATCGTTATCTGGCCGAATCGATTCGCATGCATCCAGATCAGGATAGTTTGAAACAGATGTTGATCGATGCCGGCCTGGAACGTGTCGAGTACTTTAATTTAACGGCTGGCGTAGCCGCTCTGCACACGGGCATTAAACTTTAGCGCCAAGCTTTAGCCTTAACTTTAGGAACACCATGAAACGCTTATTGATTGCATTGCTGATTGCCGCTACGACGTTTGCGGCGATGATGCCGACGGCCGAGGCAAAACGCCTGGGCGGCGGTGCGTCCTTCGGGAGACAATCTGCGTATTCGAATCAGAATTCGGCTACGCCGATGCCGAGCCAGCCAGCTTATACGGCGCCAAGGCCGGCCGCGCCGGTTGCTCCGGTCGCGCCGGCCGCCGCGCCCGGTGCTGCAATACCACCTAAACCGGCCAGCCCATGGCGCGGTATTGTCGGCGGTGCATTGCTCGGCTTGGGGCTGGGCGCCTTGTTTTCGCATTTCGGCATGGGTGGCGCGATGGGCGGCATTCTGATGTTTGCCGTGATTGCTTTTGCCGTCATATTCCTGATCCGCATGCTCAGCCGCAGGAGTGGCAATCAGTCGGCCAATGAGCCGTTTTATGTTGTCGGGAATGCGCCCCCGCAGCCTTCTTCCCAGACGTCTGCCTATTCTTCTACGCCTGAAATCGGCTCGCAAATCCCGGGGTATGGTCAAGCGCAGTCTCCGGGCCAATCTGCACTATCCGGTCCGGCCGGTTTGGGCGCCGGCGCATTCGGTGCGAGCGGCTCGGCTTCTCCGGCTGCGGTGGCGCTCGGTATTCCGGCTGGTTTCGATGTTGCAGGTTTTTTGCGCAACGCGAAGTCGTATTTCATCCGCTTGCAAGCCGCCGGCGATAAGGCCGACATTCACGATATCCGCGAATTTACAACGCCCGAAGTGTTCGCCGAGTTGCGTTTGCAGATTCAGGAACGCGGTGCCAGCCCGAATGTCACCGATGTCGTGCAATTAAATGCCGAACTGCTGGGGATCGAACAGGTGAACGATGAATATCTTGCGACTGTCCGGTTCGGCGGCTTGATCAAGGAGGCCGCGGATGCCTCGGCTGAACCGTTTATCGAATTGTGGAATTTCAGTAAGCCCGTCGATGGCGCTAGCGGTTGGGTGCTGGCAGGCATACAGCAAGCTTCTTGAGTTGTGTGCGCGTACCGTCAGATCATGACAGCGCAGTTCGTTTCCGCTTTTGTTTTTATCCACCGCCCGTACTTTACGGGCGGTTTTAATTTGTAAACATGAAGCCTAATCCTCTTTATCCGCGTATTTCACTTGCGCCTTTGTACCATGCAATGAATCATCTGCTGGCGCAAGAGTCGTGGGCGCAGCAAAAGCTGCTGGCACATCGCGGCAAGACAGCGGCTATCGACATCGGCGTGCTGGTGCTGCGCTTACGCGTGACTGCCGACGGTTTTGTCGAAGCAGGGGATGATGATGTTGCCAGCGACGTCACGATCAAGATTAAACTTTCCGATTTACCGTTGTTGGCTGCCAATGCCAAAAGTGCGTTTTCGTATGTCAAGATAGAAGGCGATGCCGATTTTGCCAATGCCATTTCGCAGGTGAGCCAGAATCTGCGCTGGGATGCCGCGGATGACCTTAGTAAGTTGGTCGGCGAGATTGCCGCGCAACGACTGGTTTCCACGGCCGGCGCCGCCGCCGCGACCGTGCGCGCGACGCATCGATCGCTGACGGAAAACTTGGCCGAGTATTTTCTCGAAGAGCAGCCGATGCTGGTGCGTCCTGCGGCAGTTGAGGACATGCGCGGTGATGTCGGTAAACTGCGGGATGATGTTGAGCGGCTTGCCAAGCGCATCGAAAAACTAGAAAGTAAGCGCTAATGATCTTGAGAACACTACGTCTTTTAAAAATCCTGCGCGTTGTGGCGCGTTATGGTTTGGACGATATCGCCATGTCGGGGCTGAAGGCGCCGCGTATTTCAAAAATACTTAACCTGCTTCTGTTCTGGCGCGATCTTTCGGCGCCGCCCGGTGTTCGCCTGCGTATGGCGCTGGAAGATTTGGGCCCGATTTTCGTGAAATTCGGACAAGTGCTTTCGACCAGACGCGATCTGTTGCCGCTCGACATCGCTCTCGAACTGGCCAAATTGCAGGACCGTGTGCCGCCGTTCGATTCCGATCTGGCGATTGCCCAGATCGTTAAGTCGCTGGGCGCACATCCAGAGCAGTTGTTCAGCAGTTTTGAGCGGGTGCCGGTGGCGTCGGCCTCGATTGCACAGGTGCATTTTGCCGTACTTAAGGACGGCACCGAGGTTGCGGTGAAAGTGTTGCGCCCGGGAATGAAGAAGAATATCGATGAAGATGTCGATCTGATGCATATTGCGGCCCATTGGCTCGAAATTCTATGGCCTGATGGCCGCCGTCTGAAACCGAAGGAAGTCGTCGCCGAGTTCGATAAATATCTGCATGATGAACTGGATCTGATGCGTGAGGCGGCTAACGGCAGTCAGTTGCGCCGCAATTTCACGAACTCCACTTTACTGATCGTGCCGGAGATGTACTGGGATTATTGTTCTTCATCGGTCATTGTGATGGAGCGCATGAAGGGCATACCGATTTCGCAGACCGAGCGTTTGCTTGCCGAAGGTATCGATCTGGCTAAATTGTCACGCGACGGTGTTGAGATATTTTTTACGCAGGTATTTCGCGATGGTTTTTTTCATGCGGATATGCATCCGGGAAATATTCTGGTTTCTATCGAGCCGGCCACGTTTGGCCGCTATATAGCGCTCGATTTCGGTATTGTCGGCACGCTCAACGATTTCGACAAAGATTACCTTTCCCAAAATTTTCTCGCATTTTTTCGGCGCGATTACAAACGCGTTGCCGAAGCCCATATCGAATCTGGTTGGGCGCCTAAGGATACGCGTGTCGATGAACTGGAGTCGGCGGTGCGGGCCTGTTGTGAGCCGATTTTCGATCGTCCATTGAAAGATATTTCTTTCGGTCAAGTGCTGCTGCGTTTATTCCAGACTTCGCGGCGTTTTAATGTCGAGGTACAGCCGCAATTGGTGTTATTGCAAAAGACCTTGCTCAATATCGAAGGTCTTGGGCGTCAGTTGGATCCAGAACTCGATCTGTGGAAGACGGCCAAGCCGTATCTGGAGCGATGGATGAACGAGCAGGTCGGCTGGCGTGGTTTCGTGCAACAACTGAAAATAGAAGTGCCGCGTTACAGCCGCTTATTGCCGCAACTGCCTCGGCTCGCGCATCAGGCGTTGACGCAGGCTTCGGAGCCGAATCAGCAAAACGCCGATTTGCTCAAGCGGCTGATCGCCGAGCAAAAGCGGACCAATATGCTGTTGGGCGTAGTGGTTTATTTTGGTGGTGGGCTGCTGGCGGGGATATTGCTGGTAACTTTTCTGCTGCGCTGGGTGGGGCGTTGGGGCTGAGGGTTTAGTTAAATAAGCGCGCCAATTCAACGCCCGGTTCCGGCGCCCGCATGAACGTTTCGCCGACCAGAAACGCATGCACATGATGATCGCGCATCCGTTTTACATCGTCGATATTCTTGATGCCCGATTCAGTAATAACCAGTTTTTCCGGCGGGATGCGCGGCAATAAATCGATCGTGTTCTGCAGCGAGGTTTCAAACGTGCGCAGATTGCGGTTGTTAATGCCGAGCAGACCGGTTTTCAGACGTAGCGCAGCGTCCAGTTCCAGACCGTTGTGCACTTCCACCAGCACGCTCATGCCAAGTTCATGCGCGCAAGCTTCCAGTTCGGCCATCAGACCATGATCGAGTGCGGCGACGATCAGCAGGATGGCATCGGCGCCCCAATGGCGGGCTTGATAGATCTGATAGGGATCGATCATGAAATCCTTGCGCAGTACCGGTAATGCGCAAGCGGCGCGTGCTTGTTGCAGATAAGCCGCTGTGCCCTGAAAGAATTGTTCATCGGTTAGCACCGACAGGCAGGCGGCGCCATGGCTGGCGTAGCTGCCAGCAATTTCGGCAGGATTGAAATTCTCGCGCAGGATACCTTTTGACGGCGATGCTTTTTTAACTTCTGCAATCACCGCAGCACTCCCGGCGCTGACTTTATTGCGCAGAGCGGCTTCGAAATTGCGCAATGCCGCTTTGGCATCGGTATCGGTTTCGACATCACGTCGCAGACTGGCCAGATCGCGCTGTTTTTTTGCGGCCCGGATTTCATCTGCCTTGACGGCTAGGATTTTGTCGAGAATGTCGCTCATATTGTGTGTTTGCCGAGTTGTTGGGTGACGTCGATAAATTGTTCGAGTTTCTTGCGGGCGGCGCCCGAGGAGATGGTTGCGCGCGCTATTGTCAGGCCTGCTTCGATAGACGGCGCCACGCCGGCTGCGTATAGCGCGCTGCCGGCGTTCAATGCAACGATATCGCGTGCCGGGCCGGTGGTGTTATCCAGTGCTTCCAGAATTTTGGCTTTCGATTCGGCTGCATTGGAGACTTGTAGATTGCGGCTGGCGACCATTTGCAATCCGAAATCTTCTGGATGAATTTCATATTCCCGGATTTCGCCGTTGATCAGTTCACCGACCAAGGTTGCGCTGCCCAGGGAAATTTCATCCAGATTGTCGCGCCCCCACACCACCATGGCGTGCTGCGCGCCCAGACGCTGCAATACCCGAACCTGAATGCCGACTAGATCGGGATGAAACACGCCCATCAGAATGTTTGGCGCGCCGGCCGGATTGGTCAATGGCCCCAGAATATTGAAAATCGTCCGCACGCCCAATTCCTTGCGCACCGGGGCGGCATGTTTCATGGCAGCGTGATGATTCGGTGCAAACATGAATCCGATGCCGGTTTGTGCGATCGATTGCGCCACCTGCTCCGGTGAGAGATCGATATTGGCGCCGAACGATTCGAGCACGTCGGCGCTGCCGCATGACGACGAGACGCTGCGTCCGCCGTGTTTGGCCACTCTTGCGCCGGCGGCCGCTGCGACGAACATGCTGGCGGTAGAAATATTGAAGGTGTTCGCGCCATCGCCGCCGGTGCCGACGATGTCGAGCAGATTGTCGGTATTTGCCATCGGCACCTTGGTGGCGAGTTCGCGCATGACCTGCGCGGCGGCGGTGATTTCGCCGATGCTTTCCTTTTTAACGCGCAATCCCATGGTCAGTGCCGCGATCATGACCGGCGACATTTCGCCTTGCATGATTTTGCGGAATAGCGAGAGCATCTCGTCATGAAATATTTCACGATGATCGATGCAGCGCAGCAGAGCCTCTTGTGGTGTGATTGGCATATTTTTTCTTGTGGATGAAGTTAGCCGAATGGTTCGCAAATAGCTTAGCCAGTCAGAAAATTTTTCAGCAGCAGATGGCCATGTTCGGACAGAATCGATTCTGGATGAAACTGCACCCCCTGCACATCCAGTTCCTTGTGGCGCACGCCCATGATTTCGCCGTCGTCGGTCCAGGCGGTGACTTCCAGGCAGTCCGGCAACGAGGCCCGCTCGATAGCGAGGGAATGATAACGGATGACGGTATAGGGACTCGGAATATTCTGAAATACGCCGACGCCGGTATGGGCGATCGATGAAGTTTTGCCATGCATCACTTGTTTGGCGCGGATCACATTGCCGCCAAAGGCTTCGCCAATGGCCTGGTGGCCGAGGCAGACGCCCAGCAGCGGCAACTTGCCGGCAAAATGCTGCAGCAATGCAATACAAATACCGGCTTCTTTCGGGCTGCACGGGCCGGGCGACAGGCAAATCCGGTCCGGTTTCATTGCAGCGATTTCTTCCAGCGTGATTTCATCGTTGCGGAAGGTCCTGACTTCTTCGCCCAGCTCGCCGAAATACTGCACCAGGTTATAAGTGAAGGAATCGTAGTTATCGATCATCAGTAACATAGCGAACCTATCATTTTGATTTTAAAGAATAATTGTACGTTGATGCATCGTTTGGGCACACGGGGGGCTCGACTTAATCAGATATCCCCATCCAGACCATCTTGCACCTGTTCGGCCGCGCGCAATACTGCGCGCGCCTTGTTTTCCGTTTCTTCCCATTCCATTTCCGGCACCGAATCGGCCACGATGCCGGCTGCCGCCTGCACGTACAGCATGCCGTCTTTGATCACGCCGGTGCGGATCGCAATGGCGACATCCATTTCGCCGCCGAACGAAAGGTAGCCGCAAGCGCCGCCGTATATGCCGCGTTTGGTCAGTTCCAGTTCGTCGATGATTTCCATTGCCCGGATCTTTGGTGCGCCCGATAGGGTGCCGGCCGGAAAGGTCGCTCTGAGTACGTCGAGATTGGATAGGCCCGGCTGCAATTGGCCTTCCACATTGGAAACGATGTGCTGCACGTGTGAGTATTTCTCGATCACCATTTGATCCGTGACCTTGACGCTGCCGATGGTGGCGATGCGGCCGATGTCGTTGCGCGCCAAGTCGATCAGCATCACATGCTCTGCAATTTCCTTCGGATCTGCCAGCAGTTCAGTGGCTAATTGTGCGTCGCGTTCAGGGGTTGAGCCGCGCGGCCGCGTACCGGCCAGGGGACGGATCGTGACTTTCTTCCGATTGCCTTCGGTGGTCTCGTTGCGCACCAGAATTTCAGGCGAGGCACCGACGATTTGCATGTCGCCGAAATTGTAGAAATACATGTACGGCGACGGATTGAGCGAACGCAATGCACGGTACAGCATCAGCGGGGAATCGACATAGGGCTTACGCAGGCGCTGGCCGATCTGAACTTGCATCAGATCGCCGGCCATGATGTATTGCTTGGCTTTGGCGACCGCTTTCAGGTAATCGTCTTTGGCGAAGTCGCGCACGATGTCGGTACGTACCGATGCGCTGGTGACCGGCGCATCGACGCTGCGGCGTAACATGTCGCGCAGATGTTTCAGACGCTGACGGGCTTTGGAATAGGCTTCCGGCTGGCCCGGGTCGGCATAGATAATCAGATACAGTTTGCCGGTGATATTGTCGATCACCGCTAGTTCTTCGGTCAGCAGTAATTGGATATCTGGCAGACCCAGATCGTCTTTCGGGGCCGAATCGGCCAGCCGTTTTTCAATATGACGCACGGTGTCGTAGCCGAAATAGCCCGCCAGGCCGCCGCAGAAACGCGGCATGCCCGGACGAATCGCTACTTTGTAACGGCTCTGAAATTGCGCGATGAAATCCAGCGGATTACCTTCCAGTGTTTCGATAATCTGGTCGTTCTTGACGACTTCAATGCGCGTGCCGTAGCTGCGCATCAGCGTGGAAGCGGGCAGGCCGATGAAGGAGTAGCGCCCAAAGCGTTCGCCGCCGACGACCGATTCGAGCAAAAAAGTATTTTTGCCGTTGTTCTGGCTTTGGGCCAGTTTCAGGTACAGCGTCAGAGGGGTTTCCAGATCGGCAAAAGCCTCTGCGATCAATGGAATGCGGTTGTAACCTTGGGATGCCAGCGATTTGAATTCGAGTTCAGTCATGTGTTTCTCCGGGACGCTATCTGGAATTGGCCGAAATAGCGGGGATAGTGTTGCAAAAAACGTCAGGCGGCAAGCAGCGGCCCGCGGCGAGGGTTGGCTTTATAAAATTAATTAGGCCAGATTTGCCAGCGTCGCCACAGCCAGGCTCCAGCAACGGCTGATGGTTGGACGGCTTGTTTTTTGTCGAGAAACATTGTGGTGGATGAGTATCAAATTAGCCAATAAGATGGGCTGCTTCGAGCAGCCTTAGAACTATACCATCGGAATCTACGCCCTGTATAGGCTCGCCGGCTTAGCCGGCCAGCCCGGCTAGCTTTGCTCGCATGGCAGCGATGACTGCCTTGTAATCCGGTTGGCCGAAAATGGCGGAACCGGCTACGAAGGTGTCGGCGCCTGCTTTGGCTGCTTGCGCGATATTGTCGATTTTGATGCCGCCGTCTACTTCCAGATGAATATCGCGGCCGCTGGCATCGATGCGTTGACGTACCGCGGCGATTTTCTTCAAGGCTTCGGGAATGAACGATTGGCCGCCGAAACCGGGATTGACCGACATGATCAGGATCAGATCGAGCTTATCCATGACATGATCCAGATAATGCAACGGTGTGCCGGGATTAAATACCAGGCCCGCTTTACAGCCCTGATCGCGGATCAATTGCAGCGAGCGGTCGATATGGTCGGAGGCTTCAGGATGAAAGCTGATCAGGTTCGCACCTGCTTTGGCGAAATCGGGGATGATGCGATCGACCGGCCTGACCATTAAATGGACATCGATCGGAATTTGAACATGCGGCCGGATTGCTTCGCAAATCATCGGCCCGATCGTTAAATTCGGGACATAATGATTGTCCATTACGTCAAAATGAATAAAATCTGCGCCGGCGGCAGCGACATTCCGGACTTCTTCGCCCAAGCGGGCAAAATCGGCGGATAGAATGCTGGGAGCGATACGATATGTTGGCATGGTGGCTGAATCGTTGATAAGCGTTGATAGCGGGTTCGTTATTTTAACCGAGCACGATGATCTGGCTCTCAATAACGTGTATCGTGTTGGCGTTAAAGATTTATGTTCAATTGCTGGACGCGCCAAATATCAAGGAGTTTGCATGGCATCGTATGAATTCACCGTGACCGTCAAGACGCAGTATCTGGAGGAGCAATCCGATCCGGCGCGGGCGCATTATGTGTTCGCTTATGCGATTACGATCAAGAACACCGGGCAGGTAACGGCGCAATTGATTTCCCGGCATTGGATTATTACCGACGCCAATAATCATATGGAAGAAGTGCGCGGTCTGGGTGTAGTCGGCAATCAGCCGTTGCTGCAGCCCGGCGAGCAGTTCGAATACACCAGCGGCACTGCATTGCAGACACCGCAGGGCTCGATGACGGGGGAGTATTTTTGCGTTGCCGAGGACGGCGAGCAATTCGATGCCAAGATTCCAGAGTTCGTATTGTCACTGCCTAGAACTTTGCATTAAGGTTGTGGGCTTCTTTTACTCCGCCTTATGGGCATCGTCGGATTTTTCATCTGAAGGTGTCTCGGTTTGGGATTTTTTGGCCGGATCGTTCAATTCAGCCTCCCTTCCGTGATACATGGTCCACCAGATAATAAATGCGAATATAAAAAAAGCAGTCGTCGCTTCGAGTATCAATAACCACATTTTCAATCTTCCTCAATGTCATTTATTCGCATCAGTTTACCGGCAATTGCCGTTCTCACCGCGCTGATTCTTGCTGCATGCAGCACGAGTCAGCCCGGCATCATCTCGCGTGCGCCGGTGAGCGCGGCATCTTCACCTAAACCGGCGCTACCGTCGCAGCCGGCAATCAGCAGTTTTCAGCGCACTACCTTTATCGATGTACCCGGATGGGAACAGGATGATTTGCGTCAGGCCTGGCCGGCATTTATTGCCTCGTGCAGCGTTTTGGCCACGCGTGCCGACTGGAGCTCACCGTGCACGGTCGCTCAAAGTGTGAATGCCGGCGATGAAAGCGCCGTGCGCAGTTTTTTTGAAAATTACTTTGCGCCGTATCGTGTGATTAATCCAGACGGTTCGGATAGCGGATTGATCACCGGCTATTATGAGCCCTTGCTGCAAGGCGCGCGCAAGCGTGGCGGGCGCTACCAAACTGCCTTGTATCGTGTGCCGCCGGATATGTTGCTGGTGGATTTGAGTAGTGTTTATCCTGAGTTGAAAGCCATGCGCTTGCGCGGGCGCCAGGTGGGCAGCAAAGTCGTGCCTTATTACAATCGCGCCGAGCTGAGCCAGCAGCCGTCTATTTTGGCCGGTCAGGAATTGGTATGGGTCGATGACGCAGTGGATGCTTTCTTCCTGCAAGTGCAAGGATCGGGGCGGGTGCATTTGAACGACACCAATGAAACCGTGCGCCTGGTCTATGCGGATCAAAACGGTTACCCCTACAAATCGATTGGCCGTTATCTGGTCGATAAAGGCGAATTACGATTGGATCAGGCTTCGGCGCAGGGCATCAAGGAATGGCTGGCGGCAAATCCCGGACGTCAGCAGGGGCTGTTGAATACCAATCCGAGTTATGTATTTTTCCGTGAAGAAAAATTGCTTGATCCATCGGTCGGCCCGAAGGGTGCGCTCGGTGTCGCATTGACGCCGCAACGCTCGATTGCCATCGATCCGCAGACAATTCCTCTGGGTGTTCCGGTATTTTTATCGACTACGCAGCCGAACAGTGAATCGAATTTGCGGCAATTGGTCATGGCGCAGGATACCGGCGGCGCGATTAAGGGCGCAGTGCGCGCCGATTATTTCTGGGGTTTCGGTAGTGAAGCGGGTGAGCAGGCGGGACGTATGAAGCAGCGTTTGCAGATGTGGGTGTTGCTGCCCAAGACTGCCTCTGTTGCTTCGATGCGCCCCTAATGGAAAACGTCAGCTACTGCGGGCGCTTATCGTCGTATTTACCGCAGCACCAGTACTGGGATGGTCGAATGCGCCAGAACCTTTTGGGTTTTACTGCCCAGGAATAGGCGGCTTAGCCCGCTACGCCCATGCGATGCCATGAAAATGACATCGCAATTGAACCTCTTGGCGGCATTGATAATTTCTTCGTCTGGAGAGAAGGACAGGACAACCGATGTTTCGCACTCGATACCGGCTATCCGAGCTGCATCGCTGATTTTGTCCACGTGCTGTTGTGCCAGCTTGCGGACGTTGTCTTCGTAGATCGTCGGATCGATTGCCATCGCGCTTTCAGCAAGCGGTGTGAACGGATAGGGCTCGGCCACTGATATGCCGTGAATTCTTGCTCCGCATAACTGCGCATAATCGATTGCGGTTTCGATTGCCTTCCGGGAAAGATCGGAGCCGTCGGTTGGTAGCAGAATGGCTTTGAACATTTTTGCCTCCTAGGTGTATCGAATCGAAGAATGCGTCATTAGTATAGACCCGGCAATTTCCCTGATAGTGGTATTTACGCAAAACTGCTTGGTGCGGTCCCGGATTGTGTGACTTACACTGCGAAGTAATACCTTTTTAATAGAGGAAACCCTCATGACCTACGACAATATCCTGATTGAACGCCATGACAAGGTTGCGCTGATTCGTTTGAATCGTCCGAAAGCGCTGAATGCGCTTAACGATGATTTGATGCAGGATCTGGGAAATGCCTTGCTCGCGTTCGACGCCGATGAAACCGTTTCGTGCATTGTCATTACCGGTAGCGAAAAAGCCTTTGCCGCCGGCGCCGATATTACTGCGATGGCAAATTTGTCTTATATGGATGTTTATAAGAGCGGCTTTATTACCCGGAACTGGGAAACCATTCGCAGCATTCGCAAGCCGGTGATTGCGGCAGTGGCCGGTTATGCATTGGGCGGCGGCTGCGAGTTGGCGATGATGTGCGATTTCATTATTGCCGCCGATACCGCCAAATTCGGCCAGCCGGAAGTAAAGCTCGGTGTGCCTCCCGGCGCCGGCGGCACCCAGCGCCTGCCGCGTGCGGTATCGAAGGCCAAAGCGATGGATCTTTGTTTGACTGCGCGGATGATGGGTGCGGATGAGGCTGAACGTGCGGGTTTGATTTCCCGTGTAGTTCCGGCAGAAAAATTACTTGAAGAAGCATTGGATGCGGCAGCCGTTATCGCGACGATGTCGCAGCCTGTCGTGATGATGATCAAGGATGCCGTCAACCGCGCTTATGAAACGACCCTGTCGGAAGGCGTGCATTATGAGCGCGGCCTGTTCCATAGTGCGTTTGCAACGGAAGATCAAAAGGAAGGTATGAATGCCTTTTTGGAAAAGCGGGCAGCA
>DATMOE010000252.1:0-3871 GCA_035568435.1 Herbaspirillum sp.
TGCTGTGCCGATGCGATAACGCGCTGCCGGTTCTTGCCTCGAGAGGTTCGGCATCAGTTTTTGGCGAGCGGCCTCGTATGCGTCCCAGTCGGCCACATTTGGCAGCGACGGAATGGTGACTAGTTCGCCCTGATCGAAACCGGCCAGCGCGGCATCCACCATATCTTCGGCACGCATCACAATCTCGCCCGGCAGATGTTGGATCGGTGTGCCGGCGATTTCCCAAAAGTCCGTTGCGGTCGCGCCCGGAGCGACCGCCTGGACGCGGATGTTCTTGTCCGACAGCTCGTGCTTGAGCGATTGGGTCAACGCGAGAACGAATGCCTTGCTGCCGCCGTAAACACCGTTCAGGATTTCAGGCCCGATGGCGACAACCGAGGAAATGTTGATGATCGAACCGCCGCCGCGGGCAACCAGGCCAGGAACTGCGGCATAAGTCAGCCGCGTGAGCGCCGTCACATTCAGGTCGATGATGTCGGTCATCTTGTCGATGTCGGAAGCAAGCAGCGGCGCGGTCGCTCCGAGACCCGCGTTGTTGACGAGCATGGTGATGCTTGCGTCGGTCCGCAACACGTGTTCGACACGCGCCAGGTCGGACTTGTCGTTCAGATTTGCGGCAACTACCTCGATCGTGCGTCCGGTTTCATCCGTAAGACGGCGGGCCAGCGCATCGAGACGCTGGCGATTGCGCGCCACCAGGATGAGGTCGTAACCGCGATGCGCCAGGCGATGGGCGTAAATGGCGCCGATACCGGAAGAAGCGCCTGTGATCAGCGCTGTGCCTTTGGATTGATGAGTGTTCATGTGTTTCTCCTTTTAGGTTTAAAGAACGCCGTTCGTGGCGCTGCTGTAAGGAGAATACTGTTTCACCCTGATGTCTCAAAGGTCATATATCCAACTTTTTAGGACACTGTTATTATTTACGGACTTCATTGAGGAGAAATCGCCATGCAAAGCATCGGTTTTGTCGTTTTTCCAGACTTTCAGGTGATGGGCTTTGCCGCCATCACCGTGTTCGAGGTCGCCAACCTGGTCGCCGGAGAAGCCGTTTACAGCATGCATCTGCTTTCCGAAAACGGCGGCCCGGTGCGGGCCTCGGCCGGTTTTGCGGTCGAAACGGAAGCGTTCGGCAAGCGCGCCTTTGATACGGTCATCATCGGCGCCGGTACAAACCTCGAACCGGCGACACCGGGGCTGCTGAACTTCGTGCGGCGCTCCATGAAAACTTCCCGGCGTGTTGCAGCCCCCTGTGTCGGCGCATTCGTGCTGGCCGAAGCCGGCGTTCTCGACGGCCGGCGGGCGACCACACACTGGGCTTTTGCGCGTGAACTGCAAAACCGCTTTCCCCTGTTGAAGGTGGAGGAAGACCGGATCTTTATCATCGACGGCTCTGTCTGGACCTCGGCCGGCATGACCGCCGGCATCGATCTGGCCTTGGCCATGGTCGAGAAGGATCTGGGACCGGAGATTGCGCGTGCGGTCGCGCGCAAATTAGTTGTCTATCATCGCCGCGCCGGCGGCCAATCTCAATTCTCGGCGCTGCTGGAACTGGAACCCAAATCGGATCGTATCCAGAAGGCGCTGGATTTCGCGAAACAGAACCTGCGCAGCGCGCTGACGGTGGAAGAGATGGCCGACGCTGCGAACCTGAGCCCACGTCAGTTCAGCCGCGCCTTCCGGGCGGAAACCGGTCAGTCGCCGGCCAAGGCAGTAGAGAACTTGCGTGTCGAGACTGCCCGCATGCTGATGGAGCAAGGCCGCCTATCCATGGACAGCATCGCCAATGAAACCGGCTTCGCCGACCGCGAGCGGATGCGGCGGGCTTTCTTGCGTGCCTTCGGTCAGCCGCCGCAGGCTGTCAGGCGTAATGCCAGGATGGGGGCCTGATCTAAAGTCGAAAACATAGGATTGGCATCGCCCGCAGGTATCGGGAAAGAATCAATCCTCAAGTCCTGCTTTCCACAGCGGCTTGGTGATAACGATTTTCCGGTCGGCACGCGGGTGCGGCGTCGGGACAGAACCGCGGACGCTTTGCCATATAACGACGGTGTCGTCTGGATCCGGCCCAAACTTGACTTCGGATTTGTCATACAGTATTTGCCGGGCATAAAACCGCGTGAACGCCGACGAGGCATCGAACGGCTCGAAGTGGACCGCGTTGTAATAGAAAAAAAACATGTGCGGCGTATCGGCGTCCAGCGCCGCTTCGATCTTTGCGATCATTTGCGCGATGAGTTCGGGACCGAATGCGTGATAGGTAAAAAAGACCAGCTTGCCCGGCGGCAATGCTAAATCGATCACATTGGCCTCGGCAATCGTAACGCGCGGACGATCCCGAAACCATCGCGCAATTTTGGCGGTATTCGCGCGGGCGACCCCCGCGAGCGCGGACGATAACTCGACGCCCATGACTTCCCGAAAGGGAAATTCGGTAGCCACGGCAGTAACGCGTCCCTTTCCGCAACCAAGATCGATGAAGGTGTAATCGGCAACATCCCCCAGCGCCGCAAGGCCGGCGCGCACGATGCTCGGTTGCGACCCGGCATAGGGATTGATCAGCGGCAGCAGGTTTTTGTCTGAATGGAGATCATCGACCCCGACGAAACCGCTGGTATCGATCCCGTATTGCTTATCGAACGGATGCGTGCGCTGCACGGGGGGATAAATCATCATGCCACCAGGGATTTTCTCGATGGAATTCTTGATCTGAGGAATGTACAGAAAATCGCGAAGCGATTTTCTCAGGCGGGATTTCAAATTAGCCACAAATTCATCCTCCACCAAATAGGGAAGAATCAGACATGAACCGGAGCCAGCCGTTCAACGGGACCGCAAAAATCGTTACCAATAAATAATCTTTGGCTGCACGCGGTGAATGCGTGTTTTTCGATGCAGCACCCGGCACAACTGGTTTAATCGCAGCCTTAGTTTGCGAGTTTGATCAGATTCACGGCAGGTAATGGGCCACCCGGAAACTGTTGCAACTTACCGCCTATCGCTAGAGATCCTAAATCAATGCTGGCAAATCCCAGTCGGTCTATGAGATGTTCGACTGTGGATTTGGCTGCCGCATCATCACCCGATAAAAATACGACGCGCTTGCCGCCGGCTTGCTGCGGATCGCTTGCCAGCACTGCCGCTAGCAGGGTATTAAACGATTTCACGAGCCTGGCGCCGGGCAACATATCCGTCACTACCTCGCTGGAATTGCGCCCGCCAAGTTCGGCAAGTTGAAAGCCAGGTTGAATTACGGGATTGGTAGCGTCGATGACAATGCGACCGTCCCATGATGGCAAACCGGCCAATGCGGATGGCAACCGTTCCCAGTTCACGCTCAACACCACAATGTCCGCTGCTGCGGCATCTCGGACACTGCCGGCGCGGGCATTTGGGCCAAGGAGACCGACTATGCCGGCCAGTGATTCAGGACCGCGACTATTGCTGAGTGTGACCTTCAGCCCAGCCCGGACGATCTGCTTTGCCATGGCCTGGCCAATAGCGCCGGCGCCAATGATGCCGATATGTTGCATGCCTTCTTTGTTGATTTGTACATTGTTCGACATGATGATTCCTTTCATTTTTTGTCGTAGTTAATGCGAATAAATGGTGCTCACGATGACGTATTGGGAAATCAATCACTTGCATTACAAACGACGATTTGCTTCCAATTGTTCCCTGATCCGCTCGATCCCGGCTTCGCCACGCGCTAACGCATCAGCATCCGTATGCACCGAGTAATAACCCAATACGAGATCGTGGGGATGCTTGACTGCAGAACCGAGAACGAATTCGGTATCGCCTTCTGCGACAAAATCCAGAATAGCTGTCGACTCTTCGAATACGGCAAGTTCCTTTTGCAGTGCGGTACCCG
>DATMOE010000253.1:0-3837 GCA_035568435.1 Herbaspirillum sp.
ATTGGGATATGAAGGGTCGTACGACCGCGTTGCCGCGTTTGCTCGGCAGTGGAAGGTGGATCAGTTGGAGAGGGTCAATTCTGCGAGCAAAGGAACAAAATCGGGTTACACAGCGCTTACATGAAATCAAAAACAGAAAAGGGGTTGCAAGCCAAAAGCTCGCAACCCCTTATGTATCTTGGCTCCCCGACCTGGACTCGAACCAGGGACCTGCGGATTAACAGTCCGTCGCTCTACCAACTGAGCTATCAGGGAAAAGAAAGAAGCAGGATTATAGACTTGTATTCCAGATTCTGTCAAAACTTTCGTCGTCTTTTTTAACCGGTCGTACAGAAGTGTTTTACCTCGATACGACCTGTTTCAGCACCACGTCAGTTTTCAGTCCCTTACAACACCTTGGCAATCGCATCGACCACTGCGTCGATGTTTTTCAGATTCAGCGCAGCAACGCAAATGCGGCCGGTATCGACAGCGTAAATCGAAAACTCATCGCGCAGACGATCGACTTGCGGTTTGGTCAGGCCGGAGTAAGAAAACATGCCACGTTGTTTCACGACGAAATCGAAATCGTGCGCAGGCGCTTTGGCTTTCAGCTTGGCGACCAACAACTGCCGCATTTCGCGAATACGCACGCGCATGCCAGCCAGTTCTTTTTCCCACAACGCGCGCAATTCCGGCGATGCCAGCGTAGTGGCCACCAGTTGGCCGCCATGTATCGGCGGGTTCGAGTAATTGGTGCGCACGACGCGCTTGAGCTGCGACAGCACTCTGGCAGCTTCTTCGACGCTGGCAGCAACGATGCTCAGTGCACCGACGCGTTCGCCATACAAAGAAAACGATTTCGAAAAGGAGTTCGATACAAACAATGCGCCGCCGGCTTCGGTAAAACGGCGCACCACTTTGCCGTCTTCTTCAATGCCGTCACCAAAGCCTTGATACGCCATGTCGAGGAACGGCACCAGATGGCGCTCGGTCACGACCTTGATGACATCGCCCCATTGTGCGTCGCTCAAATCGGCGCCGGTCGGGTTGTGGCAGCAGGCATGCAGCAATACGATGGAGCCGGCCGGCATGGCTTTGAATGCCGCCAGCATGGCGTTGAAATCGACGCCGCGGGTTGCCGCATCGTAGTAAGGGTAATCATTGACGACGAAACCGGCCGATTCGAACAGCGCGCGATGGTTTTCCCAGCTCGGGTTGCTGATGAACACTTGCGCATTCGAGGCCGAAAAACGCTTCAGGAAATCGGCGCCAAGCTTCAGGGCGCCGGTGCCGCCGATGGCTTGCACGGTGATAGCACGTTTCTCTTGAACAACGGCGCTGTCGGCGCCAAATACCAGTTCTTGCACAGCCTTGTCGTAAGTCGCCAGACCTTCGATCGGCAGATAGGTGCGCGGTGCGAGCTTTTCCGCCAGTTGCGCTTCGGCCAGCCGCACGCATTCCAGTAGCGGCACCTTGCCGTTTTCGTCGTAATAAACGCCGACGCCAAGATTGGTTTTATGCGGGTTTTTGTCTGCGTTGAATCCTTCGGTAATACCGAGAATCGGGTCGCGGGGCGCCATCTCAATGGCGGTGAATAGGGAAGCAGGAAGAGGTGCGGTCATCGTGATAACATAAAAAGTTAGCTGCAATCGGACACTTTGCAGGCGGTGGATGAAGTGCCAAGCCACTAGCCGAGCACCGTTTTGTAACGCGTCATTCTACCAAAGGTCGAAATCAAATGGCTGAATTATCCCAGGTTGCTCCAACGCTAGACGAATCCAAAATTGTCACGTTCCCAGGCTCGCCGTATAAATTATATCAACCGTTTCTGCCCGCCGGCGATCAGCCGGCAGCCATTTCCAAATTGGTCGAAGGCGTCGAAGACGGTCTGTTTTATCAGACGCTGCTGGGGGTAACCGGCTCCGGTAAAACGTACACCATGGCCAACGTGATTGCGCGCATGGGCCGCCCGGCCATTATCTTCGCGCCGAATAAAACGCTGGCCGCACAGTTGTATAGCGAATTCCGCGAGTTTTTCCCGCAGAACGCGGTGGAATATTTCGTCAGCTACTACGATTACTATCAGCCGGAAGCCTACGTGCCGCAACGCGATTTGTTCATCGAAAAAGATTCGTCGATCAATGAGCACATCGAGCAGATGCGCCTGTCCTGCACCAAATCGCTGATGGAGCGGCGCGATGTGGTGATTGTGGCGACCGTTTCGGCAATTTACGGTATCGGTAATCCCAACGAATATCATCAGATGATCCTGACCTTGCGCGCCAAGGACAGGGTTAGCCAGCGCGACTTGATCGCGCGCCTGATTCAGATGCAATACACACGCAATGAAGTCGATTTCGGGCGCGGCACCTTCCGCGTGCGCGGCGACACTATCGATATATTCCCGGCCGAGCATGCCGAGCTGGCGATTCGGATCGACATGTTCGACGATGAAATCGACAGCCTGCAATTGTTCGATCCGCTGACCGGACGGGTCAGACAAAAAATTCCGCGCTTTACCGTCTATCCCGGCTCGCATTACGTGACCCCGCGCAGCACCGTGCTGCGCGCGATCGAAACGATCAAGGATGAGTTGCGTGAACGGCTGGCGTGGTTCCGCAAGGAGAATCGCCTGATCGAGGAACAGCGGCTGGAGCAGCGCACCCGCTTCGATCTGGAAATGATGCAGGAAATCGGCTTTACCAAAGGCATCGAGAATTACTCGCGCCATCTGAGCGGCGCCCAGGCCGGCGAGCCGCCGCCGACGCTGGTCGATTATCTGCCGCCCGATGCGCTGATGTTTCTGGATGAGTCGCATGTGCTGATCGGCCAGTTGAACGGGATGTACAACGGCGACCGCGCGCGCAAAACCAATCTGGTCGACTACGGTTTCCGCCTGCCGTCGGCGCTGGATAACCGGCCGCTGCGCTTCGATGAATTCGAAGGCAAGATGCGGCAAACCGTGTTCGTCTCGGCGACGCCGGCCGATTACGAAAATACACACGCCGATCAAGTAGTCGAGCAAGTGGTGCGCCCTACCGGCCTGGTCGATCCGATGATTCTGGTCCGGCCCGCCAGCACCCAGGTCGACGATCTGATGTCCGAAATTACCTTGCGCGTCAAAAAGCAGGAACGCGTGCTGGTTACCACGCTGACTAAGCGGATGTCGGAACAATTGACCGAATTCCTGAGCGACAACGGCGTCAAGGTACGTTATCTGCATAGCGATATCGATACAGTGGAGCGGGTCGAAATCATCCGCGATTTGCGCCTTGGCACATTTGACGTGCTGGTCGGCATTAATTTGCTGCGCGAAGGGCTGGATATCCCGGAAGTCTCGCTGGTGGCTATTCTGGATGCGGATAAGGAAGGCTTTCTGCGCTCGGAACGCAGTTTGATTCAGACTATCGGCCGCGCTGCGCGTAACTTGAACGGCATGGCCATCTTGTATGGCGACAAAATAACCGATTCGATGCGCCGGGCCATCGACGAAACCGAACGCCGCCGTCATAAGCAGATCGCTTTCAATAGCGCCAACGGTATTACGCCGACCGGCATCAGTAAAGAAATCCGCGATCTGATCGATGGTATTTACAATCCACAGGAAGCACGCGCCGAACAAATGGTGGCAGAGGGACAGCCCGATTACGAAGCGATGAGCGACAAGCAGGTCAGCCGCGAAATCAAGCGCCTGGAAAAACAAATGCACGATCACGCGAAAAATCTGGAATTCGAGAAGGCGGCGAATGCGCGCGATCAATTGCAAAAGCTCAAGCAGCAATTGTTTGGCGCAACCGTCGCCGATTACATCGTGCCTGACCCTGGAGCGCAATCGAATTGACGGTCACTAACCAC
>DATMOE010000254.1:0-3097 GCA_035568435.1 Herbaspirillum sp.
CATGCGCGTTGTTCAACATCAAAATCCGGTATAGCCATGCATGCCGTTCTGCATCGCGTTCCGGCATACCGCAGATGCGTGCGCGCAAGATCAGTGAATCCGGCGCGATCCGGCAATCGATCTTATGTTTGTCTACCAGCAGCGAGAGCGCGCCGTCCTGGTCGAATATGAGTGAGGCGTCGTTGCTGCGGCGGCGAAGATGTGCAGACCAGTGCGCAAAAATAGTTGATAAATGCATGATTATTTCGTGCTGAGATTAAAGGAGTAACGGTGAGCGGGATGGTCATTGCTGCGGCCAGGCAGTTTCATCGGGAGGTGATTCGCCGTTCTGTTCGGGGGCATCAGCTTCGGTTTCTGTCTCGGACGCTGTCTTTTCCGGTGGCGCCGGGTCCATGTCTTCGCCGCTGGCGGCGCGTTGAATTTGCCGGGCGGCGACGATGATTTCGGCAACCGCATCAAATAGCTCGCTGGGAATGGCGCTGTATACCTTTAATGGAAACAGGCTGCGCGCAAGGCCGACGTTCTGGATAATCGGGACACCTGAACGGCGCGCCGCTTTGAATATTTTTGCAGCGCCGGCGCCGCTTCCTTTGAGCAGAATGATCGGCAAACCGGTCGCTGGCGGTTTGTAATACAGCGCCACCGCAAGGTGGGTAGGATTGGCGACGACCACCGATGCCCGTGGAACTAGACTGACATCGCCGCTGATAATTTCACGAAACAGATTGCGTCGATACCCCTTGGCGTGCGGATCGCCCTCGTTATCCTTGTGTTCGCGTTTGACTTCGTGTTTTTGCATCATCAGTTGTTTATCGAGCCGATGACGTTGCCAGAAAAAGTCGAATAGCGCGATGACCGAAAAAATGAAAAAAATGGTGATCGTCAGTTGCTGCATCAAATGTCCTTCGGCATAGAGAATGCCCGGTATGCCATAGGACGGAAGCAGAAGCAGCATGCGCAAATTTCCAATAAGAACGATGTAAATAATCATGCACATCAGCACCGTCTTGATGATCATTTTCAGCAAATCGACAATGGTGTTGACTGAAAAAATTTCCTTGATATTTTTCAAGACGTCGAGTTTCTTCAGACTTGGCGTAATCGATTTGGTGGAAAACAAGGGGCCGATCTGCAGCAGTTGAATTGCAAATGACAGCACCACGGCGGCAATCAATACGAAAAAAATCAGTCCCAGTGCTTTGCTCAGCAGTAACGTCGTCAGTGTTTCGGCAGCCGCCGGAAACGGTTGATCCAGATAGCGGTAGGGCAGCACGATCAGGTCGATCAATTCGGCGCAAAGCCGCGCTCCGTCGATGATCAGATAGCTGAAAAACAGACCGAACAAGAGGACGTGCGTGAGATCTTCGCTACGGGCGACTTGTCCTTCCTTGCGGGCTTCCTGCCGCCGCCGCGGGGTTGCTTTTTCGGTTTTACCGTCGCTCATGCCATCATCCCCATCATCCCAGGGCCTGAATGGTTTGCGCCAGCGTGTCTTTCAGACGCGCCATTAATTGGTCGAAGTTGGTCAGCAAAATCCCGATATAGACAAACATCATCAATACGGCGCCGATATTCTTGATCGGCATTGCCAGCACGAATACCTGCATTTTCGGGGCGAAGCGCCCAATGATGCCGAAGCCGAGCTCAATAAAAAACAGCGCAAGCACGATCGGCGCCGCCAGCACCACAATCATCTCGATATACCGACTGAATTGCGTTAGCCACCAGTGCGCGCCGACTTGAGAAAATTGTGGCCAGAATTGCTGTATCGGCCAGAGTTGATAGCTGTCGTAAAGACTGCCGATGCACCATGACAAGCCGCCCGCCAATAAAAAATAGGTCATGAATATCTGATGCAAAAATAGTCCGAGCGTGGCCGAATCATTGCCTGACATCGGATTGAGCACAGAGCTGATCAGCGATCCGCTCTGATTGTCGAGCAGGGTGCCGATGCCTTCGGCGATCCAGAACGTCATCGCCAGCGGTAAGCCGATAGCGAAGCCCAGCACGACCTCTTTGATGACGGTCATCAGCAGCAACATGGTGTCGGCGCGAATGAGTGCCGTTTGTGTTTTCAGCAGCGGCACCAGTGGCAGGCAAAGCCCTGCAATGAGCGCGGTACGCAGCAGGCGCGGCAATAGCTCTTTGCGAAACATCGGCAACATCGCAAACATACCGATGGCGCGTGGCCAGCCGGCCAGCCACGCACCGATGTAGTCCCAGATCGGCAGCAGAAGTTGAAGGGGGCCGCCATGCATGCTTATATCTCCACCAGATAATCAAAAATGAAGATGGTGAATAGCTGTAATTCGCGTCCCATCCAGCCGCCCAATACCACCAGACCGACCAGGATGACGGTCAGCTTGGTCAGGAATGGGAAGGTCTGATCCTGAATCTGGGTGGCGGCCTGAAACAGGCTGGTGACGATCCCGGCGATCGTGCCCAAGACGACCAGCGGCAATGACAGCCGGATCGTGATGTAAAGCGTGCGCATCACCAGCGATGCAATATCGTCCGCATTCATACGGCGTAGGACAGCACCAGGCTGTGCAGTAAACGCGTCCAGCCGTCGGCCATGACAAATAACAGGAGTTTGAGCGGTAGCGAAATGGTCATCGGGGACATCATCATCATGCCCAGCGCCAGCAGAATGCTTTGTACGACCAGATCAATGACGACAAATGGTAAATAAATCAAAAAGCCGATCATGAACGCCGACGTCAGTTCGGAAATCATGAAAGCCGGCACCAATACAGTGAAGTCGCGCCGGCTTACGTGCGCGGCCAGATCGCTCGGCCATAGGTGTTGCACGGTATCGACAAAGAAATCCAATTGTGCCGGCGCCGCGTTGCGCAGCATAAAGTCGCGCAGCGGTTCCGCGGCCCGTAATGCGGTTTCGAAAAATTGTGAAATGGACGCCATCGCATCCGGTTTGGCAGACAGGGCCTGATAGATCGTTTGTCCAACCGGCGCCATGACATAGGCGCTCAGGATCAACGCCAGGCTGTAGATGGCGATATTCGGCGGTATCTGCTGCACGCCTAATGCATTGCGCAATAACATGGCGACGACGCTGATTTTCAAAAACGACGTCGTC
>DATMOE010000255.1:0-3661 GCA_035568435.1 Herbaspirillum sp.
TGTCATCGATATGGCGTTGCGTGGCGCGCATTTAAATATATTACCGATGACGCCAATGATGCTTCGCATCAGGATTGGTCGGCGAATGTGCATTTGGGGGAGAGCTTGTTTTGGGCGCGGATGGCGGGGGTTTTTAGGTGAATTTGAGGGCAGAGGTGACCCTTCGATACGCTGCGCTACTCAGGGCGAACGGGGTTTAGTGAGAATTTAAAGAAACCGTTTAGTGAGGGGAAATGGGTTTCGGTGAACGTTAAAGAAAAACCGTTCACCCTGAGTAGCGCAGCGTATCGAAGGGTTACCTCCAGCCTCAAATTTCTCGTTTATTGACGAAAGCGGGCTGCGCCTTCCATCGAGGTTTGCTGAAACACTTCATCGCACCAGGTGCGCGCCTGCTGTGCCTGCGCCGCGTTCCAGCCGCCGTAGAGTAAGTTGTCTTCGAACTTGCTCTGCAATTCTTGGGGCGAGAGCGGATCGCGTGCGCCGCCGCGCATGTGCGCTTGCTTGATTTCTTCCACCCGACCGTCGTTGAGCGTGGCCAGCAAGTGGCCGGTGAAGTTGTTCGGATATTCGTTGTCGGGATCGATTTCGTAACGGATCTTGGCGGCCAGCGACAAGACCGCTTCATCGCGCACGCGGGCTTCGGTGAATTGCTGGAAACCGGCGCGCCGATCGAAGAAGCCGACGGCCATGCAAAACGGTGTGCTGAACTTGGCGGCGTAAGGTGTCGGCGGACGGTGCTTGACTGCCAGCGTTTCCCATAGGCGGTGCACGGTGCCTTCGCCGACTTTGCAAACGATGTCGCGAATTTGCTCGGCCTTGACGCCGCGTTCGGCCAGGCCGATCGCGCAATCGATGTACGGTTGCGTCATGGTGCCGCATGCATACGGTTTGAAGGCAATGCTTTGCATCACCCATTCCTGACCGAAACCGTGCATCAGCAAATCGTAGTTCGGTGTGCGCGAAGGCGCGAACGCTTTGTAGAAACCATGCGTGCCTTCCAGCACGGTGCGCGGTCCGGCGAAACCGCCGCGCGCCATCAATGCGGCGCGGATGCCGGCTTGCGCCGACCAGCCGGCGTGCATGCGTTTGGTCGAGGTGCCTTCGGCCAGATATTCGATGATGCCGGAGGCCATGCTGCCGGCGATGCCGATGGCCGATGCGGTTTGTTTGGCATCAAGGCGCAGCGCCGCGGCAACGCCGGCTGCCGCTGCCAGCGCGCCGATGACGGCGGTGGGGTGGAAGCCGGCTTTGTGTGTTGCACCGGGCGCCACTAACGCCAGACGGCACATCAATTCCGCGCCGACTGCGGTGCCCAGCAGCAGCGCATCGCCGCCGAGGCCTTCGCGTTCGCAGGCTGCCAATACCGCCGGCACTACTACGGCGCCGGAATGCACCGGGCCGCCTTCGAATGTATCGTCGTAATCTTCGCCGTGGGCGGCGGTGCCGTTAATGAGCGCCGCATCGTAGGCATTGAAGCTGCCGGCATGGCCGAAGGCGGTGCATTTGCCGCCCGCTTCGACGCTGCCGAGAATGGCTTGAATATAATCTTCGCCACGGCCGGCGACACATAGACCAAGCACATCGAGTACCAGCATGCGGGCGATTTCACGCGTTTTTTCAGGTAATTTTTTGCTGTCGAAACCGACGATGGTCGCCGCTAATTGCTCGGCTAGCGCTGGGGCCGCGCTTGATGTGGATGTCTCCATGTTTTATTTTTTTCTTAGTGAGTTTTACTTCTTGTTTTCTTCGAGGCGATGCGCGGCGAGGGCGCGTTTGGAGCCGTTTTCCACATGCTGACGCATCGCGTTGGCGGTGGCTTCGGCATCGCGGGTCGTCAGCGCCTCGAGAATGATGCGGTGTTCCGCGTGCGAAGCGGCCGAGCTGCCGGAAACCGAAAAGCCGCGCCGGCGCAACAGATGCATGCGGTTGACCACTTGGCGGTATAGGCCGAGCAACGTGGTGTTGCCGGTCATCTCGACCAGACGATCGTGGAAGGCGATATTCAATGGAAAGTAATTATTGACGCCGCCGCGCTTAGAACTGGTTTCAAGCTGGATGATCAACTTTTTCAATTCTTTCAATTGTTCGGTCGTCACGCGCGGGGCCAGTAGGCGGCCGGCCATTTCATCGAGGCCGGCGCGCACTGTATGGAGTTCGGCGGCTTCTTCGTCGGACAAGTCGCGGATAAAGACGCCGCGGTTCTTTTCCAGCCGCACCAGACCGGCTTCTTCCAATGCGCGAAACGCTTCGCGCACAGGGCTGCGGCTGATGCCCAAACGCTCGGCCAGCTCAATCTCGTTGAGTTTCGCGCCGACGGTTAGTTCGCCGGTCTTGATGCCGCGCAGAATTTCTTCTTGCACCAGGCTGGGCAGGGTAAGCGAGCGTAATAGATCAAAAGTACTTGGGGACGACGTCATGGCGAGAAAACCTGGGGAAAGTCAAACCGCCATTATAAATGCGGGGGATATTCGGGGTATTTTCAGATCAAATAGTCATTAATGGTTATTAATTGTCATCAATATTAATTGTCTGATTGTCGACAATATGTATAATACAAAAAAATTAAATGGGCGGCAAGCAGGGCAGGGTTTGCGCCGCCGAACGAATCCCAACATCACATAGGAAAAGCATGGCCCACCATAACGCCGACAACGCCACTTCAACCGTCAAAGACGTTACCCGTACCCTGGCGCGCTATATCGTCAATGCCAAGCCGGGCGATCTGCCTGCGCCGGTGCGCGATCATGCGGTTCGCACATTTCTTAACTGGTTGGGATGCGCCGTGGGTTCGTGCCAACACGAAGCGGTCGATATCGCGCTCAAGACGCTGACGCCATTTGCCGGCGCTGCACAAGCCAGTATTCTGGGCCGCACCGAACGCTCCGATATCTTTACTGCGGCACTGGTCAACGGCATCAGCTCGCACGTGTTCGATTTCGACGATACGCATCTGAAAACAGTGATCCATCCTGCGGGCCCCGTGGCTTCGGCGATTTTTGCGCTGGCCGAATATCGTCCGGTGAGCGGCGTTGAATTCGTGCATGCACTGGCGTTGGGGGTGGAAGCGGAATGCCGTATCGGCAACGCCGTTTATCCCGATCATTACGATCGCGGCTGGCACATCACCGGCAGCGCCGGCGTGTTCGGCGCTGCTGCCGCGGTCGGCAAGCTGCTCGGTCTGGATGAAGAAAAAATGGTGTGGGCGTTCGGCATCGCCGCCAGCCAGCCGGTCGGTTTGCGCGAACAGTTCGGCACCATGACCAAGAGTTTCCACCCGGGCCGCGCGGCGCAGAACGGTATGACGGCGGCATTCCTGGCCGCGCAAGGCTACACCAGCTCCGAGCAAGGCATCGAAGCCAAGCGCGGCTGGGCCAATGTCACCAGCACCAAACAGGATTACAGCGAAATCACCGAAGGCCTGGGCCAGCGTCATGAAAGCCTGTTGAACAGCTATAAGCCGTTCGCTTGCGGCATCGTGATTCATCCGGCGATCGACGGTTGCATCCAGCTACGCAACGAACACAAACTGACTGCCGGAGAAATTGCGCGCATCGATTTGAAGGTGCATCCGCTGGTGCTTGAGCTGACCGGCAAGCGCACGCCGAAGGTCGGTCTGGAAGGTAAGTTCAGCGTATTCCATTCGGCGGCAGTGGCCATCATC
>DATMOE010000256.1:0-2096 GCA_035568435.1 Herbaspirillum sp.
CGCTTTGCGCCGTTGATTGCGGAATTCTCTAAACAGTATCCCCAGGTCTCCATCGAACTGGTGCTCAACGACTCACAAACCGATGTGGCGGGCGACGATCTGGATGTCGGCCTGCTCACCGACCAGCCGACCGACGGCAGCGTCATCAGCCGACAGCTTCTTTCCAGTCGCCGGGTAGCTTGTGCTGCACCGGAATACATCGCTAAGCACGGTATCCCCGAAAAACCGGAAGATCTGCTGCGGCACGACTGCATACGGCTGGTGCGAGGCCGCCATGTTTACGACCGATGGACATTCATGGAGAACAACAAACCCCGGGAGGTGCAGGTGCATGGCACCCTCCAGACCAACAACTCGGAGGTCATGCACGGATGGGCGCTCATGGGACGCGGCGTCGTGCTTAAGGCACTGTGGGACATAGAGGACGAATTGAAGGACGGCCGTCTGGTCGAGGTGCTAGCCCCCTTCGCGCATAACGTCATCAACCTTTATGCGGTCTATCCTTCGCGCACGCACTTGCCGCCCCGTGTGCGGGTTTTCTTGGACTTTGTTATTGCATCGATTAACAATTCGCTTTGATCTTCGAATCCAGGCGTTTGTCGGACTTTCCTGGCGTAGTCTTCGATTCAATGACGCCTTAGCCGTTAGCGCTATACTGGCATTCACGTCAGTAAATCTCACGCAAAAATGCGAAAAATCCCACCCCTCAACTCGATAAGAGCATTTGAAGCGGCAGCCAGGCATGTGAGTTTTACCAAGGCCGGTCAAGAGCTCAACGTCACGCATGGCGCGATCAGCCGGCAAGTTTCGATATTGGAAGAATGGCTCGGCGTGGCGCTGTTTCAGCGTCTCAATGCGCGCCTGGTATTAACCTCTGCCGGCAAAAAATTGTTCGACGAATCGAGTGCGGCGCTGGATCGGATCGCCCTGGCGGCGATAAATGTCTCGAACGAAAATGACGTCGAACTGATCGTCAGCGCACCGCCCACATTTACCTTGCGCTGGCTGATCCCCAGGTTCTCCACCTTTCAGCGCAGACACCCCGATCTACGGGTGCGCCTGGTCACCTCGCTAGCGCCGGTCGACTTCTCCAGCAAGCAATACGATATCGCCATCAGAGGCGCCATCAAGCCGCCCGACGCGGCCACATCGCGCTTCTTTCTAACGGAAAGTATTCTGCCGGTATGCCATCCCGATCTGCTGAAAAAGCATCCCCTCGATACACCGAAAGACATCGCCTTCCATACCCTGCTGACCTATTCCACCGAGCCTTACCGCTGGGATGCATGGCTGGCCAATCTGAATGCGGCCGAGGTCAAACCGCTCGGCACCATCAATTTCGAGCAAATGTATTTCGTCTTGCAAGCGGCCATGGAAGGCCTGGGCATCGCCCTGGTTCCTTACTTTCTGGTCATTGATGACATCGCCGCAGGCCGGCTATGCGCGCCGTTCGGCAGTCTGGGGAGGCAGACCCGCGCCTATTACGCCAACGTCGATCCGAGCACGGATGGCCATATCGCCCGTAACGCTTTTATCAGTTGGCTGGAAGAAGAAGGCAGAGCCACCATGGCGCTGTGCGAGCAGTTGCTGGATCAGGGAATTTGATACGGCCGCAGTTGCGGATATCCTTTGAGTTTTACTGGTAGCGGTGAACCAAATTTTCTAAAACAATTGTTTCCCAATCCACCACGCAATCGCCGCAGCAAACGCCGATGCAGGAATGGTAAATATCCAGGCCCAAACAATGTTGCCCGCCACGCCCCAACGTACAGCAGACATCTTCTGCGATGCGCCCACGCCGACGATTGCGCCGGTAATGGTGTGGGTGGTCGAAACCGGCACGCCTAACGCCGTCGCGAGGAATAAGGTGATAGCGCCGCCGGTTTCGGCGCAAAATCCACCCACCGGTTTGAGCTTGGTAATTTTCTGCCCCATGGTTTTCACGATGCGCCAGCCACCGAACAAGGTGCCCAGACTGATCGCGGTATAACAGGAAAGAATGACCCACGTCGGCGGCGTTTAGGCGCCGGCCTGACCGGTTGCGATCAACAGCATCCAGATAATGCCGATGGTTTTTTGCGCGTCGTTTCCGCCGT
>DATMOE010000257.1:0-18025 GCA_035568435.1 Herbaspirillum sp.
GAACAACCCCTGTTCGGCGAGCCCGGCATGACGCCGAAACAAGCCGCCTGGGAGCGCAGCCGCGTGGTCGCGCTGGTCGGTGAAGACAGCGATTATGAAACGATCCTTACCGCCGCCGCGCACGCCTGCAATTTCGACGTCGTGCCGGCCTACGATTTACGCGCCGTCGCCGAGCAGGATTGGGTACGTCTGACGCAATCGCAATTCGAGCCGATTCATATCGGCAAAAATATCTGGGTGGTGCCGAGCTGGCACGATGCGCCCGATCCCGATGCGCTCATCCTCGAACTCGATCCCGGCCTGGCCTTCGGCACCGGCAGTCACCCGACTACCCGGCTTTGCATGGAATGGCTGGAATCCCATGTCACGCCGCAGCAATCCGTGCTCGATTACGGTTGCGGCTCGGGCATCCTGGCGCTGATCGCTAAAAAAGTCGGCGCGGGCGCCGTTATCGGTGTGGATATCGATCCGCAAGCACTACAGTCGGCCGCGTTCAACAGCACCCGTAATCACTGCGAAATCAGCTATTTGCTGCCCGACGATTTTGCACGCCTGCATCCGGCCGGCGCCTGCTTCGATATCGTGGTGGCCAATATTCTGTCCGGCCCATTAACGCTGATGGCGCCGATGCTGTCATCGCGCGTCGCACCGGGCGGCGCGCTGGTATTGTCCGGCATCCTCGCCGAACAGGCCGACAGCGTCATCGCCGCCTATGCGCCGCACATCGCGCTAAGCGTCGCCGACCAGCTTGACGGCTGGGTCGCCTTGTCCGGCAAATTGCCGGATGCCTCCTGAAGACAGCCTACTAGACGCAACATCATGGCGCAGGCAACCCAATGTCCGTTTTGCCAAACCACGTTTCGTGTTGTCAACGATCAGTTGAAATTGCGCGGCGGTCTGGTGCGCTGCGGACATTGCAATGAAGTATTCGACGGTAATGCCCATTTATTGCCTGATCAGCCCGATCAGCCCAATAGCGGCAACTGGCCGCAGCAAACGCCGCTAACACCGCCGCCGATTACGCCGGCCATCGCCAGAGCAAATGCAGCCGCGCCAAACTATGGCGCGCCGACGCCGCCCGTATTGCCCGATGCGGATGCGATGGTGGAAATCGAGGCGGCATGGGATTTGCCGCCATCGCCCGACGAGGGGTCTGCCGATACCGCTGTTGAAAATACCGATGCCGACGATGCGCTGATGATCGAAGGCGACATCGAAGATGAAAGCGAAAACCGGTTCGACAACCCCGAACCAGACCGCCGCACCGATGCCGACATCCCGCCGCTGCCACTGCTGCTGCATCCATCGCGCACCCAGCATGGCGATGACGATGGCAATGAAGTGCCGGCTGAGCACTCTGCCAGAATCGAACCGGGTAGCGGGGAGTGGTCGGACGAATACAAGAACGAATACGTAAGCAATCACGCCGAAGCATTTGACAACGTCGATACACCGGTCGAACAACTCGACTTCGTCCTGGCAGCGCAGCGCCGCCAGCGACGCGCACGCACACGACGGTTATTGATGATCGTGGTGTGCGTACTGCTGGTCATCACCGCTCTGGCGCAAGGCGTTTATTTGGGACGCAACCAGATCGCCGCCGCCGTACCGTCACTTAAACCGCTGCTGATCGCCGCCTGCCAGCCCTTACGCTGCACCATCGGCCTGCAAAAGCAAATCGATCAGTTATCGATCGAATCGAACGAATTACAGGCGGCCACGCCGGACCAGCCAACGCTGACCATGAACCTCTTGCTGCGCAATCGCGCCGCTATTGCTCTGGCCTGGCCCGATATCGAATTGACCCTCAATGACGACGATGAAAAAGCGCTGATCAGACGCGTTTTCACGCCAGCCGAATATCTGCCGTCCGTGCAACTGATCGACGCCGGCATTGCGGCCGATGCCGAACAAACGATCAAGCTGTCATTCACCGTGACGCAAGGCACGGCATCGGGTTATCGGGTTTATTTGTTTTATCCTTAGAACGCATCTGCACCCTCTGGCGGGGTTTCTTTTACAATGCAGCCACCCTCTTAAAATCTCAACTACTTTTATGACTTCTCTTATCTGCGGTTCCTTGGCATTCGATAACATCATGCAATTCGAAGGGCGTTTTTCGGAATCCCTTTTGCCGGACCAGTTGCATAAGGTCAATGTCTCTTTTTATGTCCCCACCATGCGCCGTGAATTCGGCGGCTGTGCCGGCAATATTGCGTACAACCTGAAACTGCTGGGCGGCGACCCTCTAATCATGGCAACACTGGGACAGGATGGCGCGCCCTACCTGGAACGTTTGGAAAATCTGGCGATTTCGCATCGATGCGTGCGCGTCATCGACTCGATGTTTACGGCGCAATGTTTTATCACCACCGATGCCGACACCAACCAGATCACGGCCTTCCATCCGGGCGCGATGATGGCATCGCACAATAACCGCGTGGCCGACGCCGGTGCCGTCAAACTGGCGATCGTTGCACCGGACGGCCGCGACGGCATGCTGCAGCACGCAGAACAGGCAGTGGCATTGGGCGTACCGTTCATTTTCGATCCGGGCCAGGGGCTGCCGATGTTCAACGGCGACGAACTGAAGCATTTCATCAAACAGGCAACCTACCTTGCCGTCAACGACTATGAAGCCGAACTGCTGACCATGCGCACCGGCTTGAGCCTGGAACAGATTGCCGCCCAGGTCGAAGCGCTGGTAGTGACGCGCGGCGAGCTGGGCGCGGATATTTATACCGACGGCAAAAAACTGGACATTCCATGCGTCGAAGCCGATGCGATTGCCGATCCGACCGGCTGCGGCGACGCGTTCCGGGCCGGTATGCTATTCGGATTGACGCACGGTCTGGACTGGCCCACTATTGGCCGTCTGTCCAGTTTGATGGGCTCGATCAAAATCGCCCATCAGGGTCCGCAAAATCATGCGCCGACACTGGCAGAGATAGGCCAGCGTTTCGAAAAAGCGTTTGGCTACAAATACATCTAACATAAAGGAATCGCTATGATCCGCTTACGCTACGTTCTATGGCTGGCCGCTTTACTTTTCACCGCAAACTCTGCCCTGGCTGCACTCAAACCCGGCAGTAAGGCGCCGGAATTTTCGGCGCAAGCGTCGTTGGGCGGCGTGGTGTCGACCTTCGATCTGAACAAGATGCTGCAAAAAGGACCGGTCGTTCTGTACTTTTACCCTGCCGCTTTTACCAAGGGCTGCACGATCGAGGCACATCTGTTTGCGGACGCCATCGATCGCTATAAAGCGATGGGCGCTACGGTGATCGGGGTTTCCGGCGACGACATCGATATCTTGAATAAATTCTCGGTCAGCGAATGCCGCAGCAAGTTTGCGGTGGCAGCCGATTCCGACAAGAAAATCATGACCGCCTATGACGCCGTGCTGGACCCGAAGCACGCCAACCGGACTTCCTATGTCATTGCACCGGATCATACGATTATTTATGAATACACCAGTCTCGATCCCAATGCGCATGTCGAAAACACGCTGAAGGCATTGACGGAGTGGAAAGCGGCGCAAGGGAAGTAAGCGAAGTAGAGGAAGTAGACGCTAAGCAATAAACGATAAACGTCAAAAAAGCAGGCTGCGTGCCTGCTTTTTTAACGTTCTTTTTATGCATTCCAGAGCAAAGCCTTAACACCGGCGACTGTCAGTTGCGCGCTCTGCACTTCGATCAATTTGTTTCTGCTGCTCAGCCCATGCATGACGCGTACCGCTGTTCTGGGGACATCCAATACGTCAGACAAATAACGCACCAGCGCCGCATTCGCTTGGCCCTCTACCGGCTGGGCCTGCAAGCGTATTTTCAGTCTATCGTCCAGCGGGCCCACAACTTCGCTTTTTCTAGCGTTCGGCACCACGTGTATACGCAGTCGAACGCCCTTTTCATCTGCGCTGCACCAGTCGTGCTTTAGCGCTTGCACGGCTTGCACCATCAAATCATCGAAAAAATCAGCGCGGTGAGCAATTTCTGAACGATTTGCAAGAGGATCAACGCGGCCAGCGGTGATAAATCCACGTTGCCGATCAAGGGTATAACCCTGCGCAACGGCCTTAACAAAGGTTCTGTCAGCGCGCGAATGAACGGCGCCATCGGCGCATGGGGATTCACCCAACTGAACACTGCCTCCACAATCAGCAGCGCCATGAAACCGTACAAAATCCACGATAAGAATCGCAGCAGCGACATCCAGAACAGCAATCCCGGTATAAAACCGGCAGTCACGCCGACGCTGGCGATGATCGACAGTACCACCACCAGGAACGCGCCCAACAGGCTGGCCCAATCGTAACCGCCAACACCCGGCAACACCTTCCGCAGCGGCTTGACCAGCCAGTCGGATAACTGAAAGACAAACTGGCCGAGACTCGGCGGCGGCCTGACGCGCACCACTTGCATCCAGAACCGCAACAGCAAAACGCCTGCCAGCATGCTGGCAATAACATCGACAATCATAATGAAAATACTGTACAGCACGACATACTCCCCAAGGAACCCCGATATGGGCGGATTTGCCCGCATGTTTGTTGCGCCGGGATGCGACGCAACAGTCTAACAGCCGCAGCGATTACTGGCGATCATTCGCCTCACCGGACAAACGGCATGCAAGGATCTTTCAGACGAAAAAAATCCGCTACGCAGCAATGCCACGTAGCGGATATGCCTGCAAACGATCAGGCATGACACTTCAATCGTCGAATATTACGGACGATTTGTGCCTGTTGGGAACGGCCATGCAGCTGCCGGATTCAACACAGTTTTTACAGCTGGTGCAGCTGGCTTAGCGGCGACTGGCTTCTTCGCTGCTGGCTTTTTAGCCGCTGGCTTGGCTGCTGCTTTCACTGCTGGCTTAGCTGCTGGCTTGGCCGCTGGTTTAGCTGCTGGCTTTTTGGCTGCTGGTTTAGCTGCTGCCTTTTTAGCGACCGGCTTTTTGGCTGCTGGTTTAGCTGCTGCCTTTTTAGCGACCGGTTTTTTGGCTGCTGGCTTGGCTGCTGCTTTTTTAGCTACCGGCTTCTTGGCAACTGCCTTTTTAGCGACCGGTTTTTTGGCTGCTGGCTTGGCTGCTGCTTTAGTTACTGGCTTCTTAACTGCTGCTTTAGCGGCTGTTTTTTTAGCGACTGGCTTCTTGGCGACTGCCTTTTTAGCGACCGGTTTTTTGGCTGCTGGCTTGGCTGCTGCTTTGACTACTGGCTTCTTAACTGCTGCTTTAGCTACTGGTTTTTTAGCTACCGGCTTCTTGGCAACTGCCTTTTTAGCGACCACTTTTTTGGCTGCTGGCTTGGCTGCTGCTTTGACTGCTGGCTTCTTAGCGACTGGTTTCTTCGCTGCTGGTTTTTTTGCTGCTGTTGCCATTTTGTTTCTCCTTCACGTGATGGAAAAAATCAAGCTTGATTGAAACCCTCCAGCCCCATCGCGATGGACTCTGGCGGATTATTCATCGGCACAAGCAAACTGCTGCTTGCGCTAATGAATTCGGCACCAGCTGAACTGCTGCATCTCCTCAACTATGCAGCACTTCAGCCATATCGGTTGTATTAAGAGCGCTCGACGATCTGGCCGGCACACTCCCAAACGCCACATAGGCGATGACGCAGTCCCTCCCATTCCGGCGGGCCTGCGTCGCGACAACCAAAAAAAACGCCGGCGATTACGCCAGCGTCGGAATATCTTTCCTGCCCACCATACGGTTTTGCAAAGAAAAAGCCGCCTCACCGGACAATGTCGGGTTAAGCGGCAGTAACAGATCACAATGTTTCGGTCTGTTCATTAAATTGGGTGATCGCCTTTCGGTTTTTATCGATTCTATCCGAATCTGGTTCTGGTTCTAGTTCGTCGATCTGCGCTTGCACTTTGCGCTTCGGCCTGCCCTTTGGTCTGCGCCTCGGTCTGAAGAGTTTGACCGGACCGCAAACTATTCCCAGTTTAGTGCACCGCCTGTTTGATATTCAATGACGCGCGTTTCAAAGAAGTTGCGCTCCTTCTTCAAATCGATCATCTCGCTCATCCATGGAAACGGATTTTCTTCATGAGCAAACAGCGGTTCAATTCCGATCTGCTGCGCGCGGCGATTTGCAATGAATCGCAAGTAACCTTTGAACATCGGCGCATTCAAACCTAGTACACCTCGCGGCATTGTATCCTCTGCGTAGCGATATTCCAACTCTACTGCGCTTAAAAACAACGCTTTGATTTCTTCGCGGAATTCCGGCGTCCATAAATGCGGATTTTCCATCTTGATGGTGTTGATCAAATCGATGCCGAAGTTACAGTGCATCGACTCGTCGCGCAAAATATATTGGTATTGTTCGGCCGCGCCCATCATCTTGTTTTGACGGCCCAGCGCCAGGATCTGCGTGAAGCCGACATAGAAGAAAAGGCCTTCCATGATGCAGGCGAACACGATCAGCGACTTCAATAATTTCTGATCGTTCTCGGTAGTGCCGGTCGTAAATTGCGGATCGGTCAGCGTATTGATGAACGGGATCAGGAACTCGTCTTTGTCGCGGATCGATTTGACTTCGTGATACGCATTGAAGATTTCCGCTTCATCCAGACCCAGCGATTCGACAATATATTGATAAGCGTGCGTATGAATGGCTTCTTCAAACGCCTGGCGCAGCAAATACTGACGGCATTCCGGCGCCGTGATATGGCGGTAGGTTCCCAGCACAATATTATTGGCGGCCAGTGAATCGGCGGTGACGAAAAAGCCGAGATTGCGCTTGACCAGACGGCGCTCGTCTTCGGTCAGGCCATTCGGATTTTTCCACAGCTCGATATCGCGCTGCATGTTGATTTCCTGCGGCATCCAGTGATTGGCGCAACCGGCCAAATACTTATCCCAAGCCCATTTGTATTTGAACGGCACCAATTGGTTGACGTCGGTATGGCCATTGATAATGCGTTTGTCGGCGGCGTTGACCCGGCGCGTCACATCGACAGGCTGGGTGTCGTTCCTGGATACCAGGGCCGGGTTCAGTGCGATATCCGCATATTGCGGACGTGTCTCAATGCTCTGCAACTGCGGCTGCAGTTGTGGGGCGGCCGGTGCACGGGGCGTCGGCGTAGCGACTTCATCATCCCAAGAAAGCATGGTTATTCCTTTACTCAATCATTCTGTTTCATTGATCCGGCAAGCGCCGGATCGGTTCCGATACGATCCGGCCGATTTGGATCGAGATTCTGATCGATTCTGGCCGGGTCGTGTGGATCAATTACTTATCTTACCGATTAATATAATACTTACTGGCAGGCTTCGCACTCTTCAAAGCCGGGGTCGCCCGGACGCAGCATGCATGCCGGACCATCGGTTTCCTGGACGGCCGCCGGCGCTGCAGCATACGAAGCCTGCGCACCGCCGGTGGCTGCGCCATCGACGTTGACGGCGTTCAATGCACCGGTCTTGGTAGTCGACTTTTCCATGTGGGTCGCGCCGATGGTGCGCAGGTAGTAAGTCGTCTTCAGACCGCGCAGCCATGCCAGTTTGTATGTCTCGTCCAGTTTCTTGCCGGAAGCGCCTGCCATATAAATATTCAGCGATTGCGCCTGATCGATCCATTTCTGACGACGCGACGCCGCCTCCACCAGCCATGACGGCTCAACTTCAAACGCTGTCGCGTAAATTGCGCGCAGGTCTTGCGGAATGCGATCGATCTTGGCCAGGCTGCCGTCGAAATACTTCAGATCGGAGATCATGACTTCATCCCACAGGCCGCGCGCTTTCAGATCCCGCACCAGGTATTCGTTGATCTCGGTGAATTCGCCGGACAGATTCGATTTGACGTACAGGTTCTGGTAAGTCGGTTCGATACAAGCCGAAACGCCGATGATGTTGGAAATCGTCGCTGTCGGTGCAATCGCCACGCAATTCGAATTACGCATGCCGAATTGCTTGATACGGCCGCGCAGCTCGGTCCAGTCCAGGTTTTCCGACATATCCGTTTCCAGATAGCCGCCGCGCTCTTCGGCCAGCAGTTTCAGGGAATCCTGCGGCAGGATGCCACGATCCCACAACGAACCTTTGTACGAGCTGTAACGGCCACGTTCTTCCGCCAGTTCGGTGGATGCGTAATAAGCGTAATAACAGACCGCTTCCATCGAGCGATCCGCGAATTGCACGGCTTCGTTCGATGCATACGGGACGCGCATCATGTGCAGGCAATCCTGGAAACCCATAATGCCCAGGCCGACCGGACGATGACGCAGATTCGAATCGCGCGCTTTTTTGACCGCGTAATAATTGATGTCGATCACGTTATCCAGCATGCGCATGGCGGTATGGATGGTTTTTTGCAACTTGACCATATCCAGCTGGCCGTCTTTCATGTGCGCCGGCAGATTCACCGAACCCAGATTACAGACCGCGATTTCGCTGTCGTTGGTATTGAGCGTGATTTCGGTACACAGATTCGAGCTGTGCACCACGCCCACGTGCTGTTGCGGCGAGCGAATGTTGCAAGGGTCTTTGAAGGTAATCCATGGATGGCCGGTTTCAAACAGCATCGACAACATCTTGCGCCACAGATCCAGCGCGGCAATCTTCTTGAACAGTTTCAGTTCGCCGCGTGCCGCACGGGCTTCGTAGCCCAGATAGGCTTCTTCAAATGCTTTACCGAATTTATCGTGCAGATCCGGGACGTCTGAAGGCGAAAACAGGGTCCAGTCGCCTTTTTCCATCACACGCTTCATGAACATATCGGGAATCCAGTTGGCGGTATTCATGTCATGCGTGCGGCGGCGATCGTCGCCGGTATTTTTGCGCAGATCGAGGAATTCCTCGATATCCATGTGCCATGTTTCCAGATACGCGCAGACTGCACCCTTGCGCTTGCCGCCCTGATTAACCGCAACCGCCGTATCGTTGACCACTTTCAGGAACGGCACCACGCCTTGCGAACGGCCGTTGGTGCCCTTGATGTGCGCGCCCAGCGAACGTACCGGCGTCCAGTCGTTGCCCAGACCGCCGGCATATTTGGCCAGCAATGCGTTTTCCTTGATGGCTTCGTAAATACCGTCCAGATCGTCGGCCACAGTCGTCAGATAGCAGGATGAGAGTTGCGAGCGCAGCGTGCCGGAATTGAACAGCGTCGGTGTCGAACTCATGAAATCGAACGACGACAGCAGATTGTAGAATTCGATCGCGCGCTCTTCGCGGTTGATTTCACCCAGCGACAGACCCATCGCCACGCGCATGTAAAACGCCTGCGGCATTTCGATGCGGATATCCGCCAGGTGCAGAAAATAACGATCGTATAAAGTTTGCAGACCGAGGTAGCCGAATTGCAGATCGCGTTCAGGCAGCAGAGCATCGGCCAGTTTCTTCAGATCGAATTGTGCCAGCTTCGGATCGAGCAACTCGCCTTCGATACCCTTTTTGATGAAACGCGGGAAATATTCTAGATACTCGGCGGGCGCATCTGCCTGCGCCACTTCTTTACCGAACACTTCCTTACGGATGGTATGCATCAGCAAGCGCGCGGTGACCTGGCTGTAGGCCGGATCTTTTTCCATTAATGCGCGCGCCGCCAGAATCGCCGATTTGTACAATTCTTCCACCGGCACGCCGTCGTACAGGTTCTTTACCGTTTCGGACAGAATGGCGTTTGCATCGACATGTTTTTCCAGGCCGATACAGGCAGCCGAAATCAAATCGCGCACTTGCGCCATGTCGAGCGGACGGCGTTCGCCATCTTCGATCACGTGAATCTGCGGCGTCGCGACATCCTGGCTGCCGCCTGCTTCGGCCTGCTTATGGCTACGCTCTTCCATCCGCTTGGCGCGGTACAGCACATAAGCACGCGCGACATCATGTTCGCCGGAACGCATCAGCGACAGTTCAACCTGATCCTGGATATCTTCAATATGGAATGTGCCGCCGGTCGGCTGGCGGCGCACCAGCGCCGACACCACGTTGCCGGTCAATTGTTCGACCATCTCCCGCACACGGGCAGATGCGGCGCCCTGTCCGCCGTTGACGGCAAGGAACGCTTTGGTGACCGCAATCGAAATCTTCGACGGTTCAAAACCGACCACTGCGCCATTCCGGCGAATGATGCGGTAATCACCCAGCGTAGCGGAGGCTCTGGCCAGCGAATTGCCGGCCGGCGATGACGGAAGGGATGAGGAAATCACACCGATGTCGGCTGGGGATTTAGATATTTCTTGAGTAGAGCGCACGGAGCCTCCTGAGACCATGATGACGGGCAATAACCCGTCGTTGCGATTCGAACCCTGCTGTATACATAGTATGTGTATGCGCAGAGCCCACTAAACTAATAAAGACATTCAATCATAAAAACAATTCTGGTCTGTTTCAAAACAAATTGCCGCGCGGAGAATATAAGGCTCCCGGACGCGACAACGGCACGACTAATGTTACGACTAATGTTACGACTAAGGTATAGGGTACAACTTGCGAGAAAACACTAGATGTAGGTTTTTTATTGAGTTAATAACTAATTCTAGTGGGTAGAATCCGAGTACGCAACAGCTATTTTCAGCTATTTAAATACGAAAAAGAGTTGACACGCACGTCATGCAATCGGCATGCGTGGTAGCGCATCGTTTCCCTCCGGCAAGTCGCTTCGGCGCAGGGATTCCCGGTAGCGAACCCAATCGAAATAAGGCCCCGGATCGGTTTTTCTGCCGGGCGCCACATGCTCATGCCCGACAAGATCGGTCAAGCGGTAGCGCGCCAGCAGCGCGTTGGTCAAGTGCGCCAGCGCGCTATATTGGTCATTCTCGAAAGGCTGAAAATCACTGCCCTCCATTTCAATGCCGATTGAGAAATCGTTACACCGGTCGCGCCCGGCGAATGTGGACACGCCGGCATGCCAGGCGCGCGCATCGGTCGACACGAATTGCATGACAGCACCATCGCGTCGAATCAGGAAATGCGCTGAAACCCGCAGTGGGCGAAGGTGCTCGAAATAGGGATGCGCATCGTAATCCAACCGATTGCCAAAGAAGTCCGCAATATACGGCCCGCCGAATTCATCCGGCGGCAAACTAATGTTGTGGATGAGCAACAAATTAATCGCACTACCCTGGGGACGTTCGTCACAGTTGGAAGAGGGTTCCCAGTGCGCGCCTTCGCACCATCCGTCGGCGTTGATATTGAAGAGGACATCGTGCATTTAGCGGCCCTCGGCTAAATAGAAATCCGCGAAATCAGCGAATACCGGCATCGAGCGCATGCAATTCACGATGCTCCTGGCAGCAAAAAACCAGCTCGGTATCCCGCCCCTGTACTGCCTCCGATTTCGGAAAATGAATGCCGCATTGCGCGCATTGCACCATCTGCTCGATCTCCGCAACAGGCGCAGCACCGGCAGCCTGCGCGCTGCCGCCGGCCTGCTCAGCGGCAGCTTCGCGCGCGCGCCGAAGCAAATTCTTCTTGGCGCGCTGCATCCAAACCACCACGGCCCATACAATCACCAACCAAATTAATAATTTCATACCAATACCCGATGCAACACAACTTCCAGAACGAAGCGGCTGCCCACATACGCGAGGAATAAAATGGCGAAACCGGTCAGCGTAAAGCCCAATGCCCTTCTACCGCGCCAGCCCTGCCAGCGGCGACCAGCCAGTAATAAACCGAATAACACCCACGACAACAGCGTAAAAATAATCTTGTGATCCCATGTGAACGCTCTGCCGAACAGCTCTTCGGAAAAAAACACACCGGACAAGACAGTCAGCGTCAGCAGGAAAAACCCAAACGAAATTAAACGGAATAATAATTTCTCCATCGTCAGCAATGCAGGCAAGCGATCCAGCGCCGCGGCAAACCAGCTACTTTGCATGGCAACCCCAGGACGGGCATGCAAACGGGCTTCCTGCAACACCATCAGAACGGCATGAAAAGCGGCGATCGTCAGCGTGCTGTACGCCAGGATTGAAATAACGATATGCCAGAGAAAAAGCGGCGACTTGCCGTCCAGCGTAATCATATTGCCCGGGAAAACCACCGGCAATAGCGCCGTTATCGCAGAGACCGGCAAGATCAGTACGCGCAGGCTATCGAGCGAAAAGTTGCGATTTTCCAGCCAATAAGCCGCCACCGATATCCACAGCGTAGCCGACAGCATCGCCGCGAAGCCGACGCGCAACTCGCCCGGCGCCGTCATATCGATGAACAGTGCGGCGCCATGCAACAGCCAGCCGCCCATGATCGCCAGCGACAGCGTATTGCGCCAGCCCGACGGCAAAAACGCGCAGACCAGATAGATCAGCGCGGCGAGAATGAACAAATAAATTTGCATGGGCTGAGTTTACACTAGTGTGGCGCCCTACAGGTGACGGGGCCGTCGGAAAATAAGTAACTATATATAAAGCATATAAAGCCCCGCCGCCGTCATTTCAAGCCTTCGCACAACGCCGGTGCAGGCCGCCGATCGGGTAGAATGGCGACTAGTTCTTCCGCGCACGACCCATTTTTTACAAGATCACTCACCATGCTCGACAATCTTACCCAACGCCTCGCCAAAGTCGTCAAGACCATGCGCGGCGAAGCACGCCTGACCGAAGCCAATACCGCCGAAATGCTGCGCGAAGTACGCCTGGCATTACTGGAAGCCGACGTTGCGTTACCGGCGGTACGCGAATTCATTGCCAACGTGAAAGAAAAAGCGCTCGGCGAAGAAGTCATTTCTTCGCTCACTCCAGGGCAAGCGTTGGTCGGCGTGGTGCAACGCGAGTTGGCGCGCCTGATGGGGGCCGATCTCGGCCCCGAAGCATCGCAACTTAATTTCGCCACGCAACCACCCGCCATTATTCTGATGGCCGGTTTGCAGGGTGCAGGTAAAACCACCACGGTCGGTAAACTTGCCAAATTCCTGCGCGAAAACAAAAAGAAAAAGGTCTTGACGGTTTCCGCCGACGTCTATCGTCCGGCCGCCATCGGCCAATTGCAAACCGTGACCGCGCAAGCCGGCGCCGATTTTTTCCCAAGTACAACAACCGATAAGCCGGTGGATATTGCGCTGGCCGCGCTCGATTATGCCAAGCGCCATTATCACGATGTACTGATCATCGATACTGCCGGCCGTCTTGGTATCGATGAAGCGATGATGCAGGAAATCAGCGCTGTGCATGCAGCGGTGAAGCCGATCGAAACGCTGTTCGTGGTCGATGCAATGCTGGGCCAGGATGCGATCAATACCGCCAAAGCCTTTAGCGATGCACTGCCGTTGACCGGCATTGTGTTGACCAAACTGGATGGCGATTCACGCGGCGGCGCGGCGTTGTCGGTGCGTCATATTACCGGCAAGCCGATTAAATTTGCCGGTGTCGCTGAAAAGCTCGATGGCCTCGAAGCCTTCGATCCGACCCGCATGGCCAATCGCATTCTCGGCATGGGCGATATTCTGGCGCTGGTCGAAGAAGCCCAGAAAGGCGTCGATGTCGCTGCCGCAAAAGGATTGGCGCAAAAAATCAAAGGCGGCGGCAAGTTCGATCTGAACGACTTCAAGGCGCAGTTGGGTCAGATGAAAAAAATGGGCGGCCTCAGCGGTCTGATGGATAAATTGCCCGCGCAGATGCAGCAAGCCGCCGGCAAAACCAATATGGACCAGGCCGAAAAACAAGTACGCAGAATGGAAGGCATCATCAATTCGATGACGCCGCGCGAGCGCGCCAAACCGGAATTAATCAAGGCAACGCGCAAGCGTCGCATCGCAGCCGGCGCCGGCGTACAGGTCCAGGAAGTCAATCGCATGCTGGCGCAATTCGATCAAATGCAAAGCATGATGAAGAAAATGCAGGGCGGCGGCATGATGAAAATGATGCGCGGCATGAAGAATATGTTGCCTGGAATGTAAAAAGATCGGCGCCGGAAGCTGTTAAAACGCAGTGCTGCGGCGCCTGCAATGCGCGCAAAGAATAACCGGCGGCATCAAATCCAGCAGAATATGGGGTTTTTCGGCGCCGCCTTGTTACCAACGGTAAAATCCCGGCTGTATTCGCGTTTATCCAGCAAAAAACACTTGCGTCCCTATGAAAACCACACCACTATTAGCGCTGCGTGTGAGTCTGATCGAGAACGCAATTGAATTAAGTAATTTAACCTACGTCCCTTATTAAGGAGGCTCAAAGATGGTAACAGCCAAAAAACCAGCAGCAGCTAAGCCAGCCGCCGCTAAAGCAGCACCAAAAAAAGCAGCGCCTAAGGCCGCCGCGAAGCCTGCTGCCCGCAAACCAAATGCTGCGTTCATGAAGCCGATGACACCATCGGCAATCTTGTCCGAAGTCGTCGGTTCGACACCATTGCCACGCACTGAAGTGACCAAGAAGGTCTGGGAATATATCAAGGCCAAGAATCTTCAAAATCCAACCAACAAGCGCAACATCATTGCTGATGAAAAATTGAAGGCTGTCTTTGGCGGCAAAAAAGAAGTAACAATGTTTGAAATGACCAAACTCATTTCTGCACATTTGAAATAATTGTTTGGGACTTTCCCGAATGCCAAACAAAAACGCCCGCTAATGCGGGCGTTTTTGTTTGGCTGAAGGAAGCTCTGATTAAGCGTACCTGACGGCCCAATCTACGGATGTCGATACTCACCGTACTAAAGTACGGTTCCGCGTCTTAATCCATAGCTTGAACCGCCAGCCACACTTACTCAAAGCTTCTTAACTTAGTTTGTTCTGGATAAATGTAAACACATCCGACAACGGCACGGCAGTCGCGGCAGCATCGCGCCGGCCCTGATATTCAACCTGCCCTTCTTTCAAACCGCGATCCCCGACCACGATGCGATGCGGCACGCCGATCAGCTCCCAGTCGGCAAACATTGCACCCGGCCGTTCACCGCGATCATCCAGCATCACATCGACGCCTGCCGCAATCAATGCTGCATACAAACGATCGATCTCGGTTTTAACGGCCTCGCTACGGTCATAACCCATCGGGCACAGCACCACTTCAAAAGGCGCTAACGAAATCGGCCAGATGATGCCGCGCTCATCGAAATTCTGCTCGATCGCCGCGCCCAGAATACGCGTGATGCCGATGCCGTAGCAACCCATCTGCAACGGCTGCGGCTTGCCGTTCTCATCCAGATAAGTCGCCTTCATCGCCTCAGAGTAAGCGCTGCCAAGCTGAAATACATGGCCCACCTCGATACCGCGCTGAATCGCCAGAATGCCCTTGCCGTCCGGCGACGGGTCGCCTTCGACCACATTGCGGAGATCGAATATCTCCGGCTCCGGCACATCGCGGCCCCAGTTCACGCCCGTGTAATGGAAATCGACCTGATTGCCGCCACACACAAAATCGCTCATGCTGGCAACGCTGCGATCGGCCACCACTTTGAACGGCAGCTTGGCGCCGATCGGTCCCAGATAACCCGGCGGCGTACCGAATGTCTCGATAATTTCTGCTTCGGAAGCAAAACGATATCCGGCCAAACCGGGAACTTTGCCCGCTTTGATTTCATTTAACTCATGATCGCCACGCAACAGCAGCAACCAGATTTGCCGGGGGTTTCCTGCTTGCGCGTCGGTACTGAGCACAATCGATTTCACCGTGCGCGCCAGCGGCACTTTCAGAAACGCCGCCACTTGCTCGCATTTCGCCTGGCCCGGTGTCGGCGTCAATGTCAGCGTCTGGCTTGGCGCGGCGCGAACGGACGACTGCGGCACACCTTCGGCAGCTTCCATGTTGGCGGCATAATCCGAATCGGGACAGTAGACGATCGCATCTTCACCGGTGGCCGCGATCACGTGGAATTCATGCGAACCGGAACCGCCGATGGCGCCGTTGTCGGCCGCCACCGCACGGAACTGCAAACCGAAACGATTGAATATGCGGACATAAGCGTCATACATAAGCCGGTACGATTGCTGCATGCCATCCAGATCGCGATCGAATGAATACGCATCTTTCATGGTGAATTCGCGGCCCCGCATCAGACCGAAACGCGGACGGCGCTCATCACGAAATTTCGTTTGAATATGATAAAAATTAACCGGCAATTGTTTATAGCTGCGCAATTCGCTGCGGGCGATATCGGTGACGACTTCTTCCGAAGTCGGTTGAATAATGAAATCACGGCCGTGCCGATCTTTCACGCGCATCAATTCGGCACCCATCTTGTCCCAGCGGCCGGTTTCCTGCCAGAGTTCAGCCGGTTGCACGACCGGCATCAGCATTTCAATCGCGCCGGCGCGATTCATTTCCTCGCGCACGATGGCCTCGACCTTACGGATAATCCGCAGGCCCATCGGCATATAAGTATAAATTCCCGACCCGAGGCGCTTGATCATACCGGCGCGCATCATCAGTTTATGGCTGACGATCTCAGCATCGGAAGGTGCTTCTTTAAGCGTTGACACAAAAAAACGGGAGGCGCGCATAACGATGAGTTCTTTTTAAAAGAGGAGAGTTATAATCATCCTAATTTTAAAGGATTAGCTGGCAGATGGACTCACTCTTTGCACAATTGATGCCTGTTAAGCGCAATTTCCCGTATCGGAATGCGTGGCATGGATGGGCACGCTGACGGTCATCAATCCGCCACCGTGCACCGGATTAAGCTTGAGGATTGTCTAGCCGCAGAAAGTTTTGAGGTACAACATGCTCGATCGAGAAGGCTTTCGGCCCAACGTCGGCATTATTCTGATCAATGGCCAGAACGAAGTGTGGTGGGGCAAGCGCGTCAAGGAACATTCGTGGCAATTCCCGCAAGGGGGCATCAAGCACGGCGAGACCCCTGAGCAAGCCATGTTTCGCGAGCTGGAAGAAGAGATCGGTCTGAAGGCGGAGCACGTCAAAATCATCGGTCGCACGCGCGACTGGCTGCGCTATGAGGTTCCTGATCATTTCATCAAGCGTGAAATTCGCGGTCATTACCGCGGGCAAAAACAAATCTGGTTTTTATTGCGCATGATAGGCCGCGATTGCGATGTTAATCTGCGCCTGACTTCCCATCCCGAATTCGATGCATGGCGCTGGCATGACTACTGGGTACCGCTGGATGTTGTTATCGAATTCAAACGCGCGGTATATCAGCAGGCTTTACAAGAACTGTCGCGCTTTTTGAACCGGACGCAGGCCGGTGCAGTGTCGCATCGTCCGCCTGCACCGCGCACAGCGCCGGCAATACCACCTTCCGCCGCAGTTGCGTCGGCTTCAGAATCACCGCCTATCGTCATTCCAGACGCAACGCCGAAACCTCATCATGAAGAGTAAAAAAATATGCCCATCCGCCTGAAACGCTTCCGCCTGTCCGCTTTATGCTCCTCCCATCTGGTCCGAAAATTTGCATTCATTGCGCTGGCCGCATGCAGCCTGAGTGCTGTTGCCCAAGATGACTCAAGGGGTTTCGCACCGGACAATTATGTAGAACCGGAGGCGACCAAGGCTTGGCAAGAATCGGCATTTCAGTTACCGGCGCCACCCGTGGCAGCCAATCTGATGGAATTTTATGTCGGTCCGACCGCAACGCAGACCTTCTTTATCGATGAGAAGTCGCTTTCGATCGCCGGCGATGGCGTCATACGCTACACAATCGAGAGCAAAAGCAAATCGGGGGCCATCAATATCAGCTACGAAGGCATCCGCTGCGCAACCGCCGAACGCAAACAATATGCCTATGGCATGGCAGACAATACCTGGGCTCTGGCGCGCGATCCGAGCTGGCGTCCGATTACCGAATTAGTGGCCAACCGGCAGCATGCCGCTTTGGTGAAAGATTATTTTTGCAATGCCAATACAATTGCCGGCACAGTCCCCGATATTGTCAAACGCATTAAATATAAGGAGCCGCTAACACTGACGGGGGATGGCGGTCGCTAATTAACTGCACGGCAGCAAAACAAATCGGCCCGCATTCACCATGATGGATGCGGGCCGATTTCGTATTCGCGTGCCTTATTAGCGTGCCTTGCTATTGATGAAATGCATTCTAAAGCAGTACCAGATTATCTCGATGAATCAATTCAGGCTCTTCAAAAAAACCCAGTATCGATAAAATCTTTGATGACGGGTGGCCGATAATCCG
>DATMOE010000258.1:0-3689 GCA_035568435.1 Herbaspirillum sp.
CGGTTGCCTCATTTTCCGCCAATGTTGCTGCGAAGCGATCCAGCACCGGACGCAAATTCGGTTTGATATCGGCGCGGCCGGTATCGAATGAAATGTCGCTAGGGATTTCCAGTTTCAGACGATTATCCGCAGTTTGCGTCACTTCCACGCCGGTTCCCTTGGCCGCTTGTTGCATGGCGCGCTTCTGATTTTCCATGTGATTTGACCATACATTGCCGGTGACAGCGCCAATTGCGCCGCCGATCGCCGCGCCGCCGAGAGCGCGTCCGGCGCCGCCATTGCCGGTTGCAGCGCCAAGGAGGGCGCCAATTCCGGCGCCGACGCCGGCACCGGTTGCTGTACCGCGTTGGGTTTCCGACATATCAGCGCAGCCGGCTGCGCTGAGTGCCAGGAGGAGAGCGGTAACGGTGAGTGTCTTCATATCTACTTTGTTTCCTTAAGATCGTGACGCGCGTATTAATCGCTATCGTCGTTTTGGTTGGTATCTTTGTTGCTGAATAAATTGATCAGATAAATCGCCCCGGCGACTGCACCGCCCGCAATGCCTGCATACATCAACGGTTTGCGTATAAATGGCTTGGACAATAGGGAAATGCCGGTCAGCAGCAGGGGAGATAATTTGCTTGGATTGGCTATGACGGCGCGCAAGGAGGTGAACAGCAAGCCTTTGGCCGATTCAGTAAGGTGCAAGAGTACATCCTTCGTCAGCGCGCCCGGTTGCGCACCGGCGGCGATATCGGCACGGGCTACGATAATATTGGCGCGATGCAGCGCACCGTCGGCCAGTAGTTTTTTCTTGCGTATGGCCGTGGACAATTCCGATGCATGTTTTGCTTGTTGCGACATGGTCATGCCAGTCTGCCCGCCTGAACGTTAAAGTAAGGCATCGCGGTCCTTACGCAATTCGGCCATGGTGTCCGGCAATGCAATTTTGCCCTGGCGTAGGAAAGCGCTGACATACAGCGCCAGTGCGATCGTCAGGATCGTAAATACCAGCGCCATCAGCAACAGTATTTTCCATCCCCAGCTATCCCAGGCCAGCAGCACAATCAGGACAGACCAGTACGCGAGGGCAAACCAGCCTGCCATCAGCGCGAGCGCAAACAGCACGGCGATTTTCAGCAAATTGCCGCCGATTTCTGAAAATTCCAGCGCAGCCAATTCCAGTCGGCTGATGATCAGGCCGAGTAGATTTTTGGCAAGGCCGAATGCACCGCCGATGAGGCCGGTGGCGCTGTCCTGTCCGATTTTTGGTTGTTCCATGCTGCTAGGTTGCTTTACTTGCTGCGGCCGAGGACAATGCCCACCAGCAGACCGATGCCGGCAGAGATTGCGACAGCGCGCCACGGATTTTCCTGCACATATTCGTCGGTGGTGGCCGCGACGACCTTGCTTTTTTCAATCGCGAGCGTCTGCGCATTTTGCGCCTTGACCAGTGCAGCATCCAGCAAATTCATGCCTTTGCTGCGCAGTTCATCGGCTTTTTCGCCGGTGGCGGCAGCGGCTTCTTGAAATAGTTCCTGGGCATCTTTGACTAGTGTCTTCATATCGTTCCTTACGGTTTTGAGTGCAGTAGTGGTCATGATGAGTTCCCTTAAAAGAATGTGTCGGCAAGCCAAATAGTAACTTGCTATTAAGTAGCGATTAGTTAATTGGAATGATATGCGTGAACTTACACCGCTTTCGATTGAGGCTTGGCATTTTGGTTGCATCAAAATCGCGTTTCGCGGGCGGTGCGCAGGAAGCTGTCCAGAATCGGCGTGCAATCCAGCAAAGCCGCTCCGCTTGCGCGATGGAATTCTGGATGCCATTGCAGTCCCATGACGAATGGCGCTTTTTTATAGCGAACCGCTTCCACAATTTGATCGTCGACCGATAAAGCTTCCACCTGCAGGTCGCGGCCCAGATCCTTGATGGCCTGATGATGGATCGAATTGACCAGCGGTGCGCCTTGCATGCTCAGCAGGCTGTTCAGGCTGGAACCGGGTGGAAATTGCAATTCGTGAAAATTATTGTCATAAAGCTCGTTGACATGGGCGATTGCCGTGGGCACGTCCGAAGCAATGTCCTGATATAGCGTGCCGCCGAACGCAACATTGATCAGTTGGCAGCCGCGGCAAATACCGAGTACCGGCTTGCCGTGTTCGATAAATTCATGCAGCAGTTCAAGTTCGTACATATCCCGCACGCGATCGCCGTTCCATTCTGGACGGGTCGCTGCCTCGGCGTAACTCTGCGGCGATACATCGGCGCCCCCCTGCAATACCAGACCATCCAGATGTTTGGCGTAGTCGCGCAGGCGCACATTGCTCGGATGCACCATGCCATTCGTATTGACAGTCGGAATCATGAACACCAATACATCGCGCGACATGACCCATTGGGCGATGGATTCTTCAAGGTATTGCAGCGTTTTGCTGCGTAAGCCCAAAGAGCCTGTCTCTGGATGAAAGATGCGCGCGGAAATGCCGATCTTCAACGTGCGTTGCATCATGCGGCGTCCGGCTTTGTCGGACAGTGCGCGCAAGCGTGCCTTGATCAGCCTGAAAGTCTGAGCCCAAGGCGCGTTTTCGCCTGAGTCTGTAAATGAATAATGGCTTTGCACCGGCGCCGGACCGGGCGGCGGTGTTTGCGGTTTTGGTTCAGGGGAAGCGCTGGCCGCTCCTGGGGGGGGCGTGGGCGTAGCTGTAGGTATTAGTGTTTTATTGGTTTCAGTATCGGATATATCGGACATATGCAGGCTCGTGGAAAACGGTCACTGAAGAAATGCTAATGCCATCCATTAGGAAAGAAAACGTGTTTTTTTTACGACAGCTAATGCCGATTCAAGCATCATATTACAGTGGCCGATCATTGCTGCATATAACTGGTGCGTTCATTTACAAATATAGATATAAGTAAATGTAGCAAGTATCTCCATAGCGTTTAGATAATTGTATAAAAGAAATATTTTCGTGGTGAATAACAGCGCCCCAAAAAGCCTCCGAAAATGGCCAAACTGCACTGTAAAGGTTTGACTATTGCGGAACTAGGCCCTTATAATCACACCGCTTCTAAAAACTGCCCTGCGCGAATAATGCGCACCGCGCCACAATATCTGGAAAAGCATGCTGCGTATTATCCTGATGCAACTGGTTACAACAGTTGTGGTTGCGTTAGTGGCAGGTATTCTAGGCGGAATGTCCGCGCTATGGTCCGCTATGTTAGGCGGTCTCTGCTGCGCAATTCCCAACGGTCTGTTTGCCCTGCGACTCCATATGAGTACCCGCAAGCCCGGCGGAGCCAACCCGATGACGTTTTTCGTCGGGGAGTTTATCAAGATTGCTACGACACTCGCGCTGTTTGGCGCTGTTGTTTGGTTGTACCGGGATGTTCACTGGCTCGCATTTGTGCTGAGCTTCATCGCGGTACTTAAAAGTTACATTATCTTACTGTTTAAACCGAGACCATGACTGTAGCCTCACCAGAAGCACCAACCGCATCAGAGTATATCGTCCATCACCTAGGGCATTTTTCTACAGCCCATCAGGTCAAAATCATCGATTTTTCGATCCTCAACATGGACACCATTTTCTGGTCTGTGTTTACCGGCGTGCTTGGATGTCTTTTGATGTATCTTGCGGCACGCAAGGCAACTTCGGGCGTACCGGGCCGTTTTCAGTCTTTTGTCGAAATGGTCGTGGAAATGG
>DATMOE010000259.1:0-4240 GCA_035568435.1 Herbaspirillum sp.
CGCCCATGCATGCGTGCGTTCATCTTCCTGCTGGAAAGTATGGCCGATCACGGCCAGCGCCGAAGTCAACAGCAACGCCGCGCCGATCCCTTTGGCGGCACGCGCCAATTGCAATACATAAACCGACCACGCAATACCGCAGAACAAGGAAGCCAGCGCAAAAATGGCCAGGCCGAGCAGCATGATGGCGCGCCGTCCGTAGCGGTCGGCAACGCCGCCGGCCAGCAACAACAGCGATGTGAATGCCAGCATATAAGCGCTGACAATCCACTCGATATCGCTGAAGCCGGCCTGCAGCGAACGCGCAATCGACGGCAACGACACTGCCACAATGTTGGTATCGAGAGAGATTAATCCGCAGACGGCCGAACAGATCAGCAAGACCAGATGCCGGGTACGGGGATTCGAGAGATTAACCATGGTCTGCCGCCGGACAAAAGAAATGCTGAAGAAAATACGAGCAATTCTAATCCTGGCTGACCAATCGCGTTGGCATGCCTGCGGCGTGGTCTATGACGCCTCGGCAAGATTGAAGTTCGGCGCTCGCAATACCAGCGGAGACGCTACCTCGCCATTTAAAATCAATTTACGCGCAACACCGTGGATTTCGGTTTCATAAGCGCGATACACGTCCTCAAAATCCAACGTAGTACCCTCGAATGCATAAAGTCGTTTTAATGCGCAGTCGGTGATCAGACAAGAATGCTCTCGCTCCCCGATCTGGATGGAAAATGCGACTCCCTGAGGAATCATGCACAGCGATTCAAAAGTCATACAGGTCTCCTGCAACGTTGCCCCACAATGCCCGCTTGTTAATGATTGTAATAATTGCGGGTCGCTAAAAGTGGACAAGCATAAGCGACGCGCAAAAAAAATGAAACGATGCGAAAGTTTGCTTTACCGGAAACTTCATACTTTTTGGTGTGGATTTCCGCTATAAATTTCTTTGCGTAAATCATTTATCAATTATTCAACAATCAGCTTTAGCAATAAGCACGCCAGCAATTTATCGCTCGGAAAATTGATCCGTGGCCTGTATCAAGCGATGCAAAATGCCCGGCTCGTTGTAAGCGTGCCCGGCGCCTTCGACCAGATGAAATTGCGCTTGCGGCCAGGCCCGATGCAAATCCCATGCCGTCCTGGCCGGCGTTGCAAGATCATAGCGCCCCTGCACAATGACGCCCGGAATATCGCGCAGCTTCGATGCATCGCGCAACAATTGCCCTTCTTCCAAAAAACCGCCGTGCGTGAAGTAATGATTTTCGATGCGGGCAAAGGCCAGCGCATAAAACGCCGCATGATGCGCTTCGACCACAGCCGCGCTGGGCAGCAGCGTAATGGTATGGCCTTCCCAACTACTCCAAGCTTGCGCCGCGGCCAATTTGGCGGCCTCATCGCTGCCGGTCAGCAGACGGCGATAAGCGGCGATGTAATCGTGCCGTTCATCTGCGGCAATGGGCGCAATGAATTGCGCCCATCGATCCGGGAAAATCCATGACGCGCCCTCCTGGTAATACCAATGCAACTCTGCACGCCGCACGCAAAAAATGCCGCGCACGATTAATTCACTGACCTGCGCCGGATGCGTTTGGGCATACGCCAACGCCAATGTACTGCCCCATGAACCGCCGAACACCAGCCACTGCTTGACGCCGAATAGCGTGCGCAGTGCTTCGATATCGGCCACCAGATGCCAGGTGGTATTGGCATCGAGGCAAGCGTGCGGCGTCGAACGTCCGCAACCGCGCTGATCGAATAGCAGCACACAATATTTTTCGGGATCGAACAAGCTGCGATGCGCGGCGCTGCAACCGCTGCCCGGGCCGCCATGCAGAAACACGGCCGGCTTGCCGAGTGGATTGCCGCAGCGTTCCCAATAAATGCAATGCCCGTCGCCGACATCTAGCATGCCGGATTCAAACGGTTCCGCCGGGGGATATAAAGTCCGCAAACCGGCATCCAGTTCATTATTCATCGTGCATCCTTTCAGACCAGCCATGCACCGTTGCGATACACCACAACGTCATCCAACTGCACCGATTCGGTCACGGCAAACACATCGATGTGATACCGCGCATCGGCGCGCCGGATCGCCGGTTTGTTATACACGCCATGTTTAGCGCCCAACGATAAATGGATGCCGCACATGCGCTCGTAAGTGCCGATATCGCTGACCATGCGCTCCCGCGTGAAGGCGCGATTCATCCCGAAGCCCAATTCGCGCAGCCAGACCTCGCCTTCATCGGCCCGGATATTGGCCAATACCTGATCGAACGCAGGCGTCGATCCGATCACATCGCTCACCCGCCCACGCGTGACCACCAACGTGATCGGCTGTGGCGGCCGATTGACGCGAAACGCGGTATCGCCGAACACGGCGATCCGTACGCGCCCGTTCACCGCTTCCAGATCCTGCGCTTCGGTAAACACCTCGCCGATGGGAAACTGGCCGCCGATATTTGTCATCCCGCTGTAATCGCCGATATTCAGTTTTGCCGATTCAAAGGGCGAGCCGAACACCAGTTGCGCGCCGCCGCTGTCGATCACACCGCCGCGTGCGCGATCGATGCGGTCTTTCAGCGCATAGCCGACGCCGCGGAAATAGGCCGGATCGTAAGCCAGCGATTCGACGTAATACAGCGCTTGCTCGTCCGGCATGCGCGACAGATGCGGATGTTCGATCACTTTCAAGCCGCGCTTGAACAACTCAACGCGAATGCGAAACGCTTCCAGGCGAAAATTGGTGGACTGAATCAAGACGACAAGATCGGCGGCCTGCAAGCCCGCAAACGCCGCCAGCACCGCCTGCGGCGCCACCGCATCGAAATCGATGAAAACCGCCGCCGGCAAACAACGGCGATACGCTTCAGTCAAACCCGCGGCGAGCGCGCAACGCGTGTCATACACCACCATGGCGGACTGCCCGGCGGTGTGCGCAATCGCCAGCGCCAGCACATCGCGCAAATGCCCCTCGGCAGCATCGACGGCGGCCGGCGGCAGGGGCATGGACAAGGGTATGGACGTATCGGTCAGCAACGTTTCCTGCTGCTGGGCGTGATGAATGGCGGTCGTCAATTTTTCGGCAATATTTTTGTAAAGGTCAGCAGTTTAATCCACAATGCCGCTATCTTAGTAGTTTCCGGGATTCCTGGAATTCACAAGGAGAGCGCAATTGGATCAGCCTTCAGAACGCCCTGCCCGTCCTCGCCCCTACAGCGACGATTTCGTCACCCACACCGTCACCAATCAGCCGGCGCCGCTGACACCCTACGATGCCTTTGCGACCGACCTGCCGCTGCGCCAGGCGCTGGACCGCGAAGGCGCCGCCTGGGCCACGCCCGAAGTGGCCGCCTTCGGCCCCATTGCCGGCGGCGAAATGATGGCGCTGGGCATTCTCGCCAACGAAAACAAACCGGTATTCCATCCTTTCGACCGCTACGGCCATCGCATCGATGAGGTGCAATTTCATCCTGCTTATCACCGCCTGATGACACTGGGAACGCAGCATGGCGTTTCCAATTTCAACTGGCGTCACGCGGATCGCAACGGCGCCAATGTGGCGCGCGCCGCGCTGTTTTATTTGCACTACCAGGCCGATCAAGGCACTTGCTGCCCGCTGACGATGACCTACGCATCGGTCGCATCGCTGAAATTGTCGCCGGCCTTAGCGCAAACCTGGCTGCCGCGCATCACCTCCGATGCCTACGATGGCAGCGCGATTCCGGCCTGGCAAAAAGCCGGCAACACGATCGGCATGGGCATGACGGAAAAGCAAGGCGGTTCCGATGTGCGCGCCAACACCACACGGGCCTACCCGACTGGCGCATCCGGCCCGGATCAGCCCTACGAATTGTTCGGGCACAAATGGTTCATGTCGGCGCCGATGTGCGATGCATTTTTGATACTGGCCCGCACCGATGCCGGCATCTCCTGTTTTCTGACGCCCAAATTCGCCCCCGGCGGTGCGCCCAATGAACCCAACGCCCGCAATCCCATCCGCATACAACGACTCAAAGACAAGCTGGGCGACCATAGCAACGCCAGTTCCGAAGTTGAGTTGCAGGGCGCGATCGGCTGGATGTTGGGTGAAGACGGGCGCGGCATCAATACCATTCTGGAAATGGTGGCGCTGACGCGGCAGGATTGTGCGCTGGGTTCGGCCGCACTGATGCGCCAAGCGCTGGTGCAGGCGATCCACCATGCGCGCGCGCGCCAGGCATTCGGCAAGCATCTAGTACAG